>JAYTHD010000407.1:0-2977 GCA_043732975.1 Verrucomicrobiota bacterium | reverse complement strand
AGCGACCGGCGACACGGACGGCGTCCAACATCCCGGCAAACTAGTCGAAGATTGAACTTTGTCTAGTCGGGCCTTTCATGGGTAAAGATGAGAGTCCTCCACCGCTTTCACAGGCGGACGCGCGACCCGAGCGAATACCCGAGCCCAGAGCGGATAAAAATCGCGGTTCTCCTTATGCCTTGGGTTCCTTCGCGCCCCTGTGGTGACCAGCGGGTGACTATTTCGCTCTGGCCCTGTTCATGGAGGGAAAGCGGTGTCAGGTTTTCAAACCATGATTGGAATTGGCGCGCGGTTACGGGCTCCTGCGGATTGGCTCGGCCGGACTTTGACTCTGTCCGCGCTGCTGACGGGTTTAGCCTTGGACTTGACCCCCGCCACCGTCGGCGCGGCCCCCCATGTGGTCGTGGTGGTGTTCGATGGCATGCGACCCGACTTCATCACGCCGCAGTACGCGCCCAATCTTTACTCGCTGGCCACCAATGGGGTCTTTTTTCGCCGGCATCACCCGGTGTACATCAGCACCACGATCGTCAACGGCACCGCCCTGGCCACCGGCACCCATCCCGGCCACAGCGGCATTCTCGCCAATAACGATTTTCGGGAGGAATTGAACTCGCAGTCCGCGGTCGCGTCGGAAGTGCTCGATACCTTCCGTCGGGCCGACCTGATATCCCAGGGCCGCTATCTCGCCGTCGATACGCTCCCGGAGATTATTCAAGACGCCGGCTTTCCCACCTTTGTCGCCGGCACCAAGAGTGTCGTCCTGTTGCACGACCGCAAGCCGCGCCGGACCGACACCGCCGCCCACAGCAATTCCGTGGTCCTGGGACGGGGCCTCGCGATGCCGCGCGCGGTGACGGATGCCTTGAACAAAGCGAATGACGACAAGGCATTTCCTGACACGTTCACCACGCCCAACGTCGCCTCCGACAACTGGAGCACCCGTGCGCTGGTGAAGGGTCTTTGGAAACGCGGCGTGCCCAGGTACTCGCTGCTCTGGCTCAGCGATCCGGACCTGACCCAGCATGCGAAGGGTGTGGGTGCCCCGGAAGCCCTGACCGCGATTGAGGCCAGTGACAAAAATCTCGGCGAAGTCCTCAAGGCGTTGCGGGAGCGTGATCTGCTGGATCGCACCGACATCTTCGTGGTCTCGGATCACGGTTTCTCCACGATCAGCCGCGGTGCGGATATCGTTGCCGCCTTGCGAAAGGCCAACATCAATGCCTTCAGCAAACTCGACAACGCCGAAGCCAGCGACGTCCTGGTGGTTTCCCTCGGCGGGTCGGCCATGATCTACGTGACGGACCGGACGGAATCCGTGATCCGCAAAACCGCGGAAGCGCTGCAGAATTGCGATTTCACCGGGGTCCTCTTTTCACGCATCCCGATCGAGGGCACGTTCCCGCTCTCCACGATTCACTATCCGGCCGACGGTCATGGTCCGGATCTGGTCGTCTCGATGCGCTGGACGGCGGACAGCAACGAACATGACGCTCCGGGTATGTTGATCGGCACCGGTGGGACGCGCGGCACCGGCACCCATGGCTCGCTGAGTCGCTACGACATGAACAACACCCTCGTGGCCAGCGGCCCGGATATGAAGCGCGGGCTCTATAGCGAGACTCCCAGCGGCAACATCGATTTGGCGCCAACGATTCTCCACCTGCTTCGCATTACTCCCAAGGCGCCCATGGATGGACGGGTCTTGCGCGAAGCCTTGGCCGGGGACAACGGTCCGGCCCCCGTCGTGAAGGAGCAAAAGCTCGAGGCGCACCGGCGGATCGGCTGGATGCACTGGGACCAATATATAACGACCAAAGAGGTCGACGGCAGCCTCTACTTTGACGAAGGCAATGGTCGCAGCACCCAAGGGGGGCCGTAGACCACCCACACGGTCGGCGCCGAAGCCTGTGCCTATTCCCCGATCAGGCGGCGATACGATTGGACCCGCGCCGCGTCGACGGAATTCCACGTGAACTCGGGGGCGCGCAGTTCACGCCCCATTGGGACGCGGGTATTGCGGTAGGCCATTTGGCTCTGGATCGGGCCACTCGCCGAGACGTGGATTTCCCGGGCGCCGGTTTGTTGGAGGATCCGGGCGACATGGCGCTCGCGAATGCCGCCGCCCGGCAGGACAATGATCCGGTCGCCGGCACGTTGCACCAATTGCCCGATCAATTCCGCGCCCTCAAACACCGACGCTTCCTGACCCGACGTCAACACCCGGTCGACGCCCAGTGCGATCAATTCCTCCAAGGCGGCGAAGGGATCCTGAGTGACGTCAAAGGCCCGATGAAACGTGACCCGAAGAGGCCGGGCAGCGGCCATCAGCGCCGCGCAGCGATCGCGATCCACCGAACCGTCGGGGCGCAACAATCCGAAAACCACCCCCGCTGCGCCGGCCTGCCGGGCAAAACGCAGATCGCGCCGGAGCACGTCATATTCCGCTTCGGTATAGCAAAAATCCCCACCGCGCGGCCGGAGCATGACGTTGACCGGCAGGGTGACAGCCGCCACCACTGCTTCCATCAAACCCGCGCTCGGAGTGGTGCCGCCCTCGAACAAATTCTGGCATAATTCCAATCGGTCCGCCCCGCCCTGCTGCGCCGCCCGCGCGGCCTCCACGGAATCCACCAACACTTCCAACACGACACGTTTCATCCCGCCAGCATGCGCCGCAATTTCCGATTTCTAAGTGGAAAGTGGCGGCATTTCGCCTCCCCTCTCATTGGCGTATCTGTGTGAATCCGCGTTCATCTGCGGTTCCGCCGTTCGGGTTTTCCCGGTTCAAACCAGCCCTTTGAATTCCACAAATTCCCGGGAGATTCGCCCGTCTTCCGCGGTCATGAGCCAATAGCCCTTTTCCGTGGATTGATCGTGGTTGTTGCGAACGCGCGAACAGCAGCGATTCGTCAGGACATCGGCCTCGTGATAGCGGGTCTCCGTATAGGCGTGGTAGTGCCCGCTGAAAACACCC
>JAYTHD010000406.1:0-3221 GCA_043732975.1 Verrucomicrobiota bacterium | reverse complement strand
CCGGGATTGACGGTCCAGACGATCTCGTCGAGGGACTTGACCACTTCCCGGGATTGGGCCGTGATTTTGTCCAACTGCCGGGCGAGGGATTCCGGGGAGGCGATCTCACGCCGGGCCAGATCGCCCAGCAGGCAGATCTGCGTCAGGCGCGAGCCGAGGTTATCGTGCATGTCGGCGGCGATGCGGGATCGTTCGGTCGCCAGCGCCTGCTGTTGTTCGAGGATTTCCAGCGAGCGCCGCATTTTTCGGAGCGAGACCACCCGGACGCTGTAAGCGAGCAATCCCAAAGCCGCGCTGACACCGAGCACCCGAAACCACCAAGTCTGCCAGAATGGGGTTTCCACCGTCACCTCCAGCACGGGATTTTTCGTGCTCCACACGCCGTCGATGGAGACCGCGCGCACCTCGAACAAGCGGCGCCCGGCCCGGGGGCGGTGATAGATCGCCACCCGCTCCGTTCCGGCCTCGATCCAGTCGGCGCTCAGGTTTCCAAATCCGTGGACGAATTGCAGCCGACGGGGCGCGGTAAAATTGATCGCGGTGTAGTGGATTTCCAGGCGCTGGCAGTTCATCGGCACCCGCACGGCGGCGGCGCGCGGCGGTGATTCATCCGTGCGGCTGTTGAATGCCAGCCGCTGCCCGTCAGCGACCACTGCCTCGATCATGACGCGCGGCGGGTGGGGATTGCGGCGCATGTTCAATGGTTCAACAATGGCGACTCCTTTCGGTGTGGAAAACCACAGCCGTCCGTCCCGGGTCCGACAGCCGGACGGTTGAAAGCCGCCGCTGCACTCGCGCGCCCCCATGCCATCGGCTTTGTTATAGATGAAACAACGCATCGTCGGCAGTTCCCCGTCGGCCACCCGCGACAGCTCGCTCGCGGGCACCCGGAAAATCCCCCGGTGGGAACCAAACCAAAAGTTACCGGCGCGATCGGTGAAGATCTGGGAGATGACATTGTCGGGCAGCCCTTGCGCGGTGCTCAAGGCCACGACCCGGCCGTTGCGCACGCGCACGAGCCCGCTGCCCGTCCCCACCCACAGGGATCCCTCTTCATCCTCAAACAGCACTCGCACGAAATTACTCGGCAGGCCATCCGCGGTGGTAAGCGTGGTTATTTCTCCGTCCCGCAGACAACTTAGTCCGCCGCCGCCGGTGCCGAACCAGACCGCTCCAGTCCGGTCGCGCCAGATGGCGCGAACATCCGAATGCCCGAGACCGGTGCCCGTGGCGTATTCTTTGCGGCCGGCTTCGTCGAGCCGATAGGCCCCATTGAGCTGGGTGCCGATCCAGAGTTTCCCCAGTTCGTCCTCGTAGATGGCGCGGACAAACCGGTTGCGCGGCTCCGTCCCCTCGTTCACCGGTTCGAAGCGGTCCCCATTCCGGCGGAACAATCCCCCGCCCCAAGTGCCCACCCACAGCGTGCGGCGCCGATCCTCCCACACCGCGCTGACGTACTCGTTCCGCAGTCCTTCTTCCGCGCCGAAACGGGTCACACTGCCGCCCGGGCGGAGCCAGTACAGCCCCATGTCCGTCCCGAGCCACACGCCGCCTGCGGCATCCTCGCAAACCGTGAGCACCCGGTCGTTCAACAGCCCATTCCGCCGGTCAATCGTGGCAATCACGCGTTGCCGAAGTCGGCTCAAGCCGCCGTTTTGGATGCCGACCCACACATTCCCCTCCGTGTCCTGCGCGAGCGCCCGGATGGGATCAACCGTGAGACCATCCGCGGTGCCGATCCGCACTGAATCGCCCGCAACCACCCGGAGGACCGAGCCGCCCTGCAAGCCCAACCAGACCGCCCCGCCTCGGTCCTCCAAAACTGTCCGCACGTATTCTCCCTGCGGCGACCGGCGGAACGACTCTCCCGCGGTCGGGGACAGACGGGCCAGACCGGCGTCATCCGCCATCCAGACCCCGCCCGTCCGCCGTACGGCAAGCGCCGGCACCCCGGTGACGGACCATGGATGCGGTGTGAACCGGCCATTTGTCAGCGTGCCCAGCCAGTCCCGGGTCGCCGCCCAGACCCGCCCGTCGGCATCCACCACCAATCCGCTCAGACTCCGGCCGGACAGTCCGTCGACCGCTGCGAACACCCGCAACCGCTCATGGGCGTAACGAATGACTTCACCGCGCACGGTGCCGAACCACAGCGCGCCATCCGTCCCCTCGGCGATGCACGTCACGGTGTTGTCTTGAATTTGGAGTTTTTCGGGCAACGCGATGTTTCCCGCCACCAGGCATCCTAAGCCGCCGCCCTCGACGCCGAACCACAGCCGCCGCTCCGCGTCCTCCAGCAGGCAGGTGATGTGATTACCGGGGAAACCGGGTGTGTGGTCCGTGGAAAAAACCGTGAAACGGACCCCATCGAAGCGGGCCAACCCATGCTGCGTACCCAGCCACAGATAACCATCGCGCGCCTGGCAAATCGACGTCACCGAGTTTTGCGGCAGCCCGTCGTCCGTGTCCCATTTTTCCACCTGATACACGCCCGCCGCCCCAATCCGGTTGGTGGCAGACAAGCCTCCCAGCCCGGCACTGCCCGGCGACTCACCCAAGCCGGCTGCGGGTGCTTCGGCCGCCGGTGCCGTCGGGACCGCGAGCAGCCAGGCCAGCAGCAGACTTTGCCTGCGGCAACCCAACCCGGCGCCCCACCACCCGCGTCGGAGGTGCTGGTGTGTCATGATTCCGGCCAAGCAGCGAATGACTTGATTCACGCGAAAAAATTTGTCCCCAATGCTGACGGCATTTGCGCGTTTCGCCAGTGCCTAATTCTTCCTCTCGGCACCGGACGCGTGCCTTCCTCCCGAGCGTTGGCCGGAGCCGTATTGTTGCAGTCGGAGCACAGGCTGCGGTGCTTCTGCGAACCGACAGTCGCCGAGCTGGCAAGGCGGATTTTCGGGCCGCTCACCGGAGCGGCCGCGCTTCCGTCACCCCGGTGGCTGCTTTTCACATCTCCCCTGCGACCGCCGCACCACCGCAGGGAAAAAAGTGTTTGCAGCCGCTGGGGATGCTATACCGTCGCGCACTTATGCACCGGCAAGTGACGCAGAAAACTCCGATTCCGCGGCCCGCGGCGAGTTCCCAGCGGGGTGCGGCGGTGCGCGACCTTGCGGGCGACGGTGGGTGGCATTGAATGCAGGATTGAGAGCAGAATGAAGATCTCCGTTTCATTTCGCGGCGCGGCGTCGGTCGTGGCGTTGGACAAAACCGAGTGCGTG
>JAYTHD010000405.1:0-6178 GCA_043732975.1 Verrucomicrobiota bacterium | reverse complement strand
CCAGAGAGTCCGCAATTGGTGATCCTCCTGACGAAGATCAACCCTGACGACACCGCTGAGGTTATCGACGTGTTGGACGCGTCGGACGAGGAGGAAGGGCTCGCTCCGTCGGCTCTTGAACTCGAGCCGGGCGGAACCCTCACCCCAAACTACTACCTCGAAAAACGAGTTGGCGATTCTCCTCAGAACTGGATTGGAGATTCGATCGATGCGCACACTGCGATCCAGATTCCGACCAACGGCATCGCGGGCCTGATTGTCGCCTTCCGGCCGGTTCCTCCAGGGGTCTACCGGTTTGAAGCGCAGGTGGGGGATCTCTATGACAACGTAAGCGAGCCGGTGGCCTTTGAAGTCAACGTGGCCGCCGTGCCTGAGACCGTAAGACTCACCATTCAACCTCTGCCCAACGGAATGCTGTCCCTGACCTGGCCCAGTTCGGCCGCGGCAAAACTTCAAGTCACGCCGGGGTTGGACGTACCGACCTGGGTCAACGTACCCGAGGGGTCGATCTCAACCGTCGGCGGCGACCGAGTCTACACCAGTGCCGACACCACGGGGAACCAGTTCTACCGTCTGCGCAAGTAGCTCGGGTCCCGGTGCCAACTGTTCCGGTTGCGCTCCACTATCGAAGCACGATCCCGCCCGGGGTCGTGCTTTTCGTTTCCGGGACCCTACGGAGTGTCGCCAGATGGCGGCGGAATGTGGCATTCCAGCGAAAGAGACACGGCGCTTGCGTGAAAATGGTTCAACATTGCGGATTATAAAGTGGCGTAGAGGCGGCGAAGCCGGGACGTGGGGCATCCCAGGCAAGTCGATCGCGATGGGCTGAGCGGAGCACCGGAGGAGTTCAACGTAGCACTGGGTGAGGCGCTGGAGGGCCGGGAACTGCCCACGACCGGCGAATGGCTCGCCTTTGCCAACGCGCAAAGTCCACTTCAAATTTGGTGTGGAATGACGTCTTCCGCCAAGGGTTGCTGGACTTCTGGGAAGGCCGCTGCGCCATCACCGGGCTGGCCGTCCCCGAACTCCTCCGTGCCAGCCACATTAAGCCCTGGGCCGCCTGCGAGACCGACACCGAGCGCCTCGACATTTACAACGGCCACCTGCTCGCCCCGAATCTGGACGCTGCCTTCGACCGCGGCTTTATCAACGTTGCCGATAGCGGGGAAGTTATCGTCTCCCCTGCCCTCGACGAGAATGCCCGCCAGTTGTTGGGGCTGGGAACCCCGCCTACGGTTCGCGTGAGACTGGAAGGCCATCGGTCTATCTGCAATGGCACCGGGAGCGGGTGTTCAAAGGGAACACAAATGCAAACAGCACCGGGTGCCGAGGGCGTGATTTTGGATGGGCGCCCTGAAACCGTCCTGCGGCAATCTGGAGCGTCGCCTCGGGTTAGATCTCCCCCGTGAACGGGCCATGCTGGAGCCAGCACCGGTTAGCCCTCAGCGGAACCACCGAAAGTGAAGGTCGGCCAAGGTCAGAAAATCAACTTCACCAGCCCCGACTGCCGAGCCGGGAATCCATGCTAAAACCCTCTACTTTCGTGAGAATGTTGAACACTTTTCGTTCAACTCTGGGTCAACGACACTGTCGAATGTCACTGTTTGACCCCTTGCCACTTTCTCATCTCCGCTGACCTTTGGCCTTCTGGACTTTGCGGCTGGCCCTGGGTAATGCATGGAATCGTGAATTACTTTTATTGCCACAATGCGCTGTATTGTGATATGATTGGGTCATGGCATCATCGACGCTAACGGACCGGGGACAGACGACAGTACCGTCAGAAATTAGGGAGTTCTTGAAATTGAAGCCCCGTCAGCAGCTGGACTGGCATCCGCAGCCCGACGGCTCCGCCGTAGTTCGGGCAAAGGCCAGCGTGATGGATCTGTTCGGCTCGCTGAAGACAGCCCGCCCGTTTCCTGGAATTGACGAAGAGGAGATGGCAGGGGAGGAGGCTTGGGCGGCCGATGCAATGAAGGACGGAAAACAACCGAAATGAGTGTTCGCTACGTCGTTGATTCGAATGTGGTGCTTCGGTTTTTGACCGGACACCCCCCCGAAATGGCGGAAATGGCGCGATTGGCGATTGAGAGGGCAGCGAGGGGAGAGGCGACCCTTGAAGTGTACCCGATGACGGTCGCCGAGGTGGTGTATTCGCTCGAAGGCAAGGTGTACCAGGTAGACCGGAAGGCGGTCGTGGATCGGCTCTTGAAACTGCTCGACTCGCCAGGGTTTCGGGTTCATGAGAAAGCAATCGTATTTGACGCACTCAGGCGGCACCAAACCTTCAACATTAGCTTTCCTGATTGTTACTTTGCCGCCTGTGCGAAGGAGTCGAAGATGACAGTCCTCTCGTTTGATTCGGACTTTGACCAATTTAAGGAATGCTGTCGGACGAGGCCGGAGTCATTATGAGCATCTTGGCAAAGCACGGGGGAGTGAATCTCCGTCCCAGAACGCTCCGGCAACTTGGTGCCCCGTCCGAGAAACCGACGTCGATCAACGTCGGTTCACCAGGAGGTCCTGACCAATCCCCGGATCGCCCCATATCCGCACCTTCCTCACGGCCATCTGGCCAACCCCATCAGCCCGCTCAGGCCGGGAGGGCTTTTCCGTGCAGACGTTGATGGGCGGCGGCGATGAAACCGACGAAGAGCGGGTGCGGCCGATTCGGCTTGGACAGAAACTCCGGATGCGCCTGGGTGGCAATGAAAAATGGATGGCTCGGGATCTCGACCATCTCGACCAATTGATCGTCCAGTGTTGTCCCGCTGACGGACAAGCCGGCCGCCTCAAACCGGGCGCGGTAAGCCTGATTGAATTCAAAACGGTGCCGATGCCGTTCCATCACGCTGCTCTTTTTGTAGAGCTTCGCCGCCAGCGAACCGGGCTTGATGAGGCATTCCTGCGCGCCCAACCGCATGGATCCGCCTTTGCGCTTCACATGGCGTTGGGTTTCCTGAAGGTGGATCACCGGGTCGGGAGTCTTGCGTTCGTCGGTGTCGAATTCCGTCGAGTTCGCCAGCTTTAAGCCCAGCACATGCCGGGCAAATTCAATCGTGGCGATCTGGAGGCCCAGGCACAGGCCGAGATAGGGGATCCCCTTCTCCCGGGCGTATTGCGCGGCCTTGACCTTTCCCTCCGTCCCCCGATCACCAAAGCCGCCCGGCACCAGGATGCCCCCGAGGTCCTTCAGCAGGAGCTCGCCGCCCGGCTTCTCGACTTCCTCCGCCTCGATCTGATCGATCTGCACGCCGCAATCATTCGCCACGCCGCCGTGTTTCAGGGCTTCGTAGACCGATTTGTAGGCGTCCTGCAATTCAATGTATTTGCCCACCACGCCGATCCGCACCCGGTGCTGCGGGGCAATCATCCGGCGTAGAATATCCTGCCAGTGCCCCATGTTGGCCGGCGGGACATCCAGCCGGAGCGTCTGGCAGACCAGATCATCCATGCGCTCCCGCTGCAACATCAGGGGCACTTCATAAATTGTGTGTTCAACATCCTTCTCCTCGATCACCGCCTCGTAGGGCACGTTGCAGAACATCGAGAGTTTGCTCCGCAGTTCCTTGCCCAGAGGATACTCGCAACGGCAGACCAGGATGTGCGGCGCCAGACCGATCTCGCGCAGTTTCGCGACGGATTGCTGGGTGGGCTTGGTCTTGAGTTCGCCGGCGGCCTTGATGAAGGGGACGTAGGTGACGTGGATGAAGCAGACATTGCCGGGACCCGCTGTTTGCGCGAATTCACGGATGGCCTCCAAAAAGGGCAAGCCCTCAATGTCCCCCACAGTGCCGCCGATTTCCGTGATGACCACGTCTGTCTTGGTGGCATCGGCCAGCGCGTGGATGCGCCGCTGGATTTCGTCGGTGACGTGCGGGATGACCTGCACGGTCTTGCCGAGATAAACACCGTCCCGCTCATTTTCAAGGACCTGCTTGTAGACCTGTCCGCTGGTGGTGGCGTTGGCGCGGGAGAGCGACGTGTTCGTGAAACGCTCGTAGTGGCCGAGATCCAGATCCGTCTCCGCGCCATCGTCGAGCACGTACACCTCCCCGTGCTGATAGGGGCTCATGGTGCCCGGATCGACGTTGAGGTAGGGATCGAACTTCTGCAGGGTCACGGTCAGCCCGCGATTTTCGAGCAGGGTGCCCAACGACGCCGCCGTCAGACCCTTGCCCAACGAACTCACCACACCACCCGTAACGAAAATGTATTTCACGGGACACGATCGTGACAGAAGATCCGGCCGGCTGCCAACCCGAGTGCCCGGAAGAATCCGCACGGAAAGCGGCCACGGAGGATTGTCCCGCGGAGACGCAGAGAACGCGGAGAAATCGCTGAAATCGAATCGTTTCCCCCTCTGCGTCTCCGCGCCTCTGCGGGACAATCCGGACCGCTCGAAGAATTTTGTCGCACACCGAAGCCGCGCAAACCGACAAAACCCCGACGCTCCGCTGGCCAAGGAAGCCGCGCCTGCCTTGTTACGAGGGTGAAAGTGCGACTGGACCAGGCGTTGGTCGACCGGGGCTGCTGCGAAAGCCGCGCCCGGGCCCAGCGCGCCATCATGGCGGGACAGGTCCGGATCAACGGCCACCCGGCCCGGAAAGCCAGCGACACCGTCCGTCCGGAAGATCATGTGGAGTTGCTTGCCGGCGAGCGGTTTGTCAGCCGGGGCGGACAAAAGCTGGACCATGCCTTGAGCCATTTCGGCGTGGTCGTCAGTGGCACCCATTGCCTGGATTTGGGGGCCAGCACCGGCGGCTTTACGGACTGTCTGCTGCAACGCGGCGCCGTCCGCGTCTGGGCCGTGGACGTGGGCACCAATCAACTGGCGTGGAAACTCCGCTCGGATCCGCGCGTGTTTTCGCTGGAGCAGACCAACGCGCGGCATCTCACCGCGGCACAGTTGGGACCGGATTGGCAGCCGGCCGACCTCGTGGTGGCCGACTGTTCCTTCATCTCGCTGCGCCGGATCCTGCCGGTGGTTGCCGCCTTGTTGCGCGTCGGAGGCGTGGCCATTGCGCTGGTGAAACCACAGTTCGAGGCCGGGCGCGAGGAGGCGGATCGGGGCGAGGGTGTAATCCTGGATCCGGCGGTTCATGCGCGCGTCCTCGCGGAATTGGCCGCCTTTGTCACCACCGAATTGCCCGATTTGAATTGGCGCGGCGTCGTGGATTCGCCCTTGCTAGGCCCGGCGGGGAACAAGGAGTTTCTCGCCCTGCTGGAACGTATCCCATCATGAAGAAGCTCGCGGACTCCATCCGCCGTGTCGGCCTGATCGCCAATCCGGAGAAGACCACGCACTGCCGCGCCCTGGTCCGGCGGGCCGCCCGTATCCTGCAGGAACAACACCGCACCGTCTGGTGTGATCCCACCACCTCGGAAATGGTCAATCATGAATGGCCGGCAGCGAAAAGTCTCGATGACTTGGGGCGCCGTTCCGATCTGCTCCTCGTATTTGGCGGCGACGGCACCATGCTGCGGGTGGCGCGCGACGTGGCCGGGCTGCCCGTTCCGCTGCTGGGCATCAACGCGGGCCATCTGGGATTCCTGACCGCGGTGCAGGCCGATCACCTGACCCAGGCACTCAAAAAAATCGTTGCCGGCCGCTTTGAAGTTGAAGAACGCGATCTGCTCGAAGCCACGGTGCGGCGAGGAAATGAAGAGACCACTCACAAAGCACTGAACGATTTTGTGCTGAGTCGCGGCGCCGCCTCCCGCCTGATCGAATTGGAAGTGCAGGTCAACGGCGAACTGCTCACCCGCTACCGTTGTGACGGCTTCATCGCCAGTTCGCCCACGGGGTCCACCGCCTATTCACTGGCCGCCGGCGGGGCAGTTGTCAGTCCCGACGCCCAGGTGCTGGTGCTTACCCCCATTTGTCCGCACACGCTCAGCATCCGTCCGGTGATCGTCGGCCTGCAGAGCTGCGTGAAAGTCACCCTCCTGAGCGAGCGGTTGGTGGCAACGCTGACCGCGGATGGCCAGCCCGCCTCGGAATTGGGGCGCGGCGACACGGTCACGGTCCGGAGGAGCGAGCGGGCCTTGAAGCTACTGCGCCTCGAGGGCACGAGCTTCTTCAGCACCCTCCGGCAGAAGCTCGGCTGGAGTGGCAGCAATATCTGAACGGAGAAACCCGACGTTCGGGTCGTCGTCCCTCGTCCCTCGTCCCTCG
>JAYTHD010000404.1:0-4699 GCA_043732975.1 Verrucomicrobiota bacterium | reverse complement strand
TAAATACGGATACTTGTACTGACCTTCGTAGTCGTCTTTGCCCCACAGGCTTCGCGTCCACTCCCAGACATTCCCGGCCATATCCGCCGCCCCGCAATGGGCCAATCCCGAGGGAAACATGCCCACCGCACTGGTATGTCCAATTCTGGTCAACTGGATATTGAAACGTTGCGGAGCGTCTTCCGACAATTGGCCCCAGGGATAATCACGGCCATCGGTGTGGCGTGCGGCGCGCTCCCACTCCGCTTCGCTCGGCAGTTTAATTCTCCAGCCCGCGGGCAGGTTTAGGTCCGCTGGAGGGAAGGTCGCATTCACCCAATTGCAAAAGGCCACGGCTTCGAACCAGCTCACCCCAACTCGAGGGTGATTCCGCGTCTCAAATACGGAACCATAAAAATACGGACGGTCCTGTTGATTTCCCCGTCGCCATCGCCAGCCGTCCTTCGTCCAAAGGTTTTCCTGCGAATACCCATTGTCTTGAACGAAGAGTTCGAATGGCGCGACGGTCACGGGAAATACGGCGATGCAAAAGGGATCCGAGATTCGGTGTGTGTACCGCAGCCCCCCTTCCCATTCGGCGACGCCGCCCATGATGAAGTCATCGGGCGGGATCACTTCCGTCCAAAGCAGGTCGGGGATCGTCTTCCGACTTTTGCCGATACGGATTCCGACTCCCGAACGTTTGTCGCCGATCCGTCCGAGGGCGATTCCGGCCTGGACCCGCTCGAAAGGAGTGAGCGCTCCTTCTTCCAGGAGCTGTTGCAACAATAGCCGGACGCGTTGGATGAGGTCCGGGCCTTCATCGAATTGCGTGACCTTGGCCAGGCTCATCTCCAATAACGCCTCGCCGGCCAGCCACACACGCTGCCACGGCAAAGTCTGCGGCGGTTGGTCATTCGGACAAAGCTTGCGGATCAATCCGAAGCCCTTCCATTCCACCAGATCATCGACGTGGGTCACGCGGCCGGCCGCCCACTTGATGACCTCCCGCCAGTAGCCGGTTTCGTTGAGCAGGCTGACGGCCTTGCCCGGAAAATCCTTGTCCTTGGTCAAGTGCAGAGCCGCCAGGTACTCCTGGAACGACCGGTGGGGGAAGGAGAAGACCTTTTCCTCCCGCGCGATCAACAGCCCCGCCCGTTGCTCGATCGCGGCGATGACTCGCTTGGCCCAGTCCAGACTCTTTTGCGGATGCAGCGCCTCCAGAGCGTCCAGCAGCTCGTGCCGCGGGATGTCGCCGGTGAGGTCGCCCTGGAGATTGTGACTGCGGGCGTGGACCGCAAAGGCGACGGCCCCCAGCGTCCGGAGCAAGTCGTTTTCGTCGCGGTCGGCTTCCCGCAGCAGATCCGCCAGACCGCCGCCGGACTTGGCTTCGTCCCAGCGCAGCAGGAGCAGTTCGATGACTTCCTTGTAAAGTTTGGCCCGGTCGTCCGGCAGCCGGCCCCGGTGCGTGTGCAACAGCGCCATGTCGGTGAGCAGCATCGGATTGCCCGCGAGCCGGCGGAGTTCGGGCCGGTGGACGGCCTGCAGGAGAGCATCGCGACGTTCGGTGGCGATGGTTTTGGAAAACGGTACCGGTG
Source organism: Verrucomicrobiota bacterium (assembly GCA_043732975.1). Taxonomy (GTDB): domain Bacteria; phylum Verrucomicrobiota; class Verrucomicrobiia; order Limisphaerales; family UBA9464; genus CANIZL01. Next base: position 3,122 of record JAYTHD010000404.1, on the reverse strand, counting down.
TGTGGCCCGTATACCAAGCCGTGATGAATCGCGCGATCTTCTCCTCATCAAACGGGGCCAACTCGAAATCCGGCACGCCTTCCAGCCGCAGGGACGCATACGGAATCGTGCGGCAGGTGAGCACCATCCGGGATCGCCGAAAGCGCTCGGCAAACCTGGCCGTGCAGGCCCGCACAAAGTCGCGCTGCGGCTCCGTGGGGATTTCATTCAGGCCATCCAGAAAAACGATGGCGTCGCCGAGTTTCAACGCGGACTCCAAGGCCGCGGCGCACGAGGAAAGCTGGGCGTCGGCCAGCGTTTTGAGGACGAAATCCCAAAAGATTCGCGCGCTGGCTTCGGGCAATTTTTCCGGCTGACTCCGCACAAAATCGCGCAAAACAATCGTAAGAGGAATCGGCTGAACGTTGGACGGCCAGCCGTCGAGTCGCTCCAACCACTTCCCGTCTGGTTCCAGATGGTGCTTGGCGAGGCAGAAGCTCAAGTGACTCAGAAAGGTCGATTTGCCAGATCCGGGATCGCCCTTGAGGACCACCAGCGCATGGCGGGCGACGGCTTGCAGCGCGGACACGGGCTTGGATTTCTCGTCGGGTTTGCCTCGCTTATCCGATGCCCCCGGATCCTTCAATGATTCGGTGCGCCCCGAGGTCGTCGTATCGAGAGCCGTGTAGACGGCATCGAGGGTGAGTGGCGTGTCCTTGCCTTTGGGGTCGAGACCGATGAGCGGAAGCTTCTGGCAATGCGGGGCAATGTATTCGAGATACTCACGGCTGTCGCGAACCAGATCGGCGAGTGACGGAGGGCGTGGAGGAAGGCTGACGCGGCGCGGCCAATAGACTTGCGCAATTTTGCCGAGGAGATCATGGCGCCGGTATAATGCGTGCCAGAGATCCTCCCACGCCCACACTTGCACCGAGAACAACTGCTGATGGCGATGTTGTTCGGTGATTTCGCTGGCTCTGCGTTGCACGGCGGTGTCCCGCGCGGCGGTGGTGGCCAGAATGAAGCGGGCGAGTTTGGGTTTGAAACGCTTCGCCGCTTCAACTTCCGATTCCAATTCGGCGGCGGTGACTTTGGACCAAAGACGGCCATCCTTTTGTTTGCACTGGATGCCGATGAGTTGGCCACCCTCGCGGCCGCACACGTCCACGCCGTCCTGTTTTTGACCGCGTCGGCCATGCTTTTGGGCACCGGATTCCGGGCCCCAAACATCCCGCCAAAAATCGAGGCAGAGCGACTCAAAGGCGGTGGCGTCGTTCGGCGGTTCCCAACGTTCGATGTCGGAGCTCATGGATTTGGTCGAGACGGTTCGATTTCAAGGAGGAAGGGAATTCGGTAGAATACCTGTGGCAGCACACGCCTGTAATATTCTCAAGGCGGATCATCGTTCAGAGGTCTCAGAGTTCGGAGCAGAGAATGGGGACGCCACCACCCGAAACCCAATGTCCCAGTGGCGATCGACGGGATCGCTCCAGCTGCGATAGGTACAACGCGCAAGGTCGGAGACGACGCCCCAAGAGCCGCCGAGCAACGCACGCGCGTTGTCGACGGACTTGGCGAGATCCTCCCGGCCATCTTCGGGGCTATACAGGTATGGGAATTTAGATTCCCGGGGGTCAATCTCCGCCAGGCTTCGGGTCCATTCGTACACATTTCCCGCCATGTCTTCGAGCCCATACGGACTCGCGCCACGCGAAAAGCATCCGACCGCGCTGGTGCTCTTAATTCGGCTCTCCACGCAATTTGCCCAATCCGGGTCGAAATCATTCCCCCAGGGAAATAGCCGTTGATGCGTCGGATTTCGGACCTGGTGGGAGTTTTTGGCGATGCCGAGGCCATCGCTCGGTGAACGAATGATGGGTGAGGACGGGAGATCCTCACCTCCGCGGGCGGCCTTCTCCCATTGCGCCTCGGACGGGAGGGTAAAGTGGTAACCATCGGGCAGGCGAATGACGGAGCCCAACCAACGGCAATAGGCCAGTGCTTCATACCAGTTCACGTCCACGACGGGGTGATTCGGTATCCTGAAATGGCCACCGGAGTCCCCCGGTCGCTCTCGCCATTCGTCCAGGACGGTGTGGGTTTCGTAGTCCCAAAAGCGGCCGGCGATTTTTCCATCCTTCCAGCAGTCCTGCTGAATGGCCTCGGCCCACCAACGGGCGTCCTCGTAACCGCGGGCCAGAACAAAGCAATCGAACTGGGCGACGGTCACCGGATGCCGGGAAATCCAAAATTCAGAGGACAGAATACGATTGAGATCCAGCGCCACTTGGGGTATCGAGAAGCGTTCGTCGATTTCCTTCCTTCTGGCCTCGTCCAAGCCCATCCAAAACGGTCCGGCAGGTACCAAGCAGAACTTCATGGCCGCCAGCTCCGCGACGGACGCCGGCACGATTTCCGGTCGCGGGTCGCCCAAGCGGCCAAGCCATCGCCCCGATTGGGCCCGCTCCGCTGCCGGCAAATCGGACGCGGTCATTCGCTCCAGCAGGAGACGTTGCACCCGTTGCAAGCATTGGGAGCCTTTGTTGGTGCGGGGGTCGTTGAGTTTCTCCAGACCCATTTCGGTCAGCAGTTCCGCCGCCAGGCCCAGTTTGCGACGGCGCATCGCCGGATTGGCTTCGTCGGCATCGCAGAGGCGTTCGGCGACGATGGGCACATCCTTCCATCGACGCTTTCCTTCCGCAACATGGGCAATCCAGCCGGCGGCCCATTTCAGGGTTTCATCCCAATACCCGATGTCACTCTCGTCGGCGTCGGACTTCTGTGTCCCGTCGGCATCGGCCAGACGGACGGCCTGGTCTTCGAAGTCGTCCTGGTCGGCGAGATGGACCCCGGCGAGGTATTCCTGAAACGAACGGTGTGGGAATTGAAAGACGTCGGACCCGGGATCGGGCGATACCAGCAACCCCGCCCTTTGCTCAATCGCTTCGATGAGATCCGCGGCCCGGTCCCGGCTTCCACACCAGGTGGCGAGGGTTTCCAGAAGGCCGTGTTTGCCATATTTGGGAATATCGGCGAGTGCGCCTCGGCCCGAGCCCGCCGATTGATCGCGGGCGTGGGCGTGGAATGCCAGCTCGCTGAGGAAGCCCAGCAAATCCTTTTGGGTTTTCCCGGCGCCCTCCAAC
>JAYTHD010000403.1:0-3497 GCA_043732975.1 Verrucomicrobiota bacterium | reverse complement strand
CGGCCCACCTCGGGTGAACCCGTGAACGACATGCGCTGGATCCCCGGATGCCGTCCGAGCGCGGCGCCGGCAGTTTCACCGAGGCCGGTGACGACGTTGATGACTCCGGGCGGCACGCCGGCTTTCTCGGCGAGGTGGGCAAAATAGAGGGTGGAAAGCGGGGTGTCCTCGGCCGGCTTGATGACCACGGTGTTGCCCGCCGCCAAGGCTGGTGAAATGCCCCAGCCCACCAGCAGAAACGGGAAATTCCATGGGAAAATGAAGCCACAGACGCCATAGGGGATCCGCAGCGTCCGGGCATCGAAACCGGACACGGCAATCGGCTCGCGACGGCGGGTGTGCACGGAGAGGTCCGCGTAGTAACGGAACGATTGAGCGCAGTGGGGCACGTCAAAGGCCGCCGCCTGTCCGCGCGGCTTGCCCACATCCAGGGACTCGATTTGCGACAGGACCTCGGCGTGCTGGATGATCAAATCGGCGAGTCGATGCAGAATGACGGCGCGGTCATTCGCCGGCATTGTGGCCCAACCGCTGTGCCGGAAGGCGGCGCGCGCGGCGCCGACGGCCGCGTCCACATCGGAGGCATCACCGGCGGCCACCCGGGCGAGGACGGTGCCATTTCCCGGGTCCAGCGTTTCAAAGGTCTGTCCGCCTTTTGCCTCCACCCATTTACCACCCACGTACATTTTGCTGGGTTGCGCGGCGAGAAAGGCACTGACGGCCGGGAGTACATTATTCATGGGGACGGGTTCTTTCGACACGGGGATTTTACGAATGGAAGTGCGGATCCGCAGGGCTTCGTGGTGACTTCAGGGAAGGAATCAAAATCCGGGCGGCGCGCTCGGGCGATGGCCGGAACGCATGGGATGTGATTTGCGGAGTCCATGTGTCCAGAGGTAGCAGAAATGTCCGACCCGACGAAAGTGCGAATGCCGAAAAAATGGACACTTCAGGTTGATCCATGGGTGTTCCGAACCGGGCGCGCCGGCCCGGTCATTTTGGTTCCGTGGACGCGAGTCATGGCGTGGATCAAATCCGCCTTGGTGGCCTGGCCGCGGGCGAATTCCTCGACGATTTTGCCCTGCGACAACACCAGCACGCGATCAGACAGGCCGAGGATTTCCTCGACCTCGCTGGAGGTCATCAGGATCGTCATTCCCTGCCCGGCGAGCTGACGGCAGAGTTCGTAGATTTCTTGTTTGGCGCCGAGGTCCACGCCGCGGGTGGGATCGTTGAGAATGAGCAGGGAGGGATCGGTCGCGAGCCATTTCGCCAGCAACACCTTTTGTTGGTTGCCGCCACTAAGATGACTGACGCAGGCATCCAACCGGTCCGTGGCCACGCCCAGTCGTTGAACCGATTGCCCGGCCATTCGCAGCAAGGCGCGGTGATCCAACAGGCCCAATCGATTCCGCAATTTGTCGAGCATCAGCAAGGTGGCATTTCGCGCGATGGACCGGTCCATCAGCAGGCCCTGCTCGCGTCGACTGGGCGGAATCATGGCCCAACCCTGCGCCATCGCGGCCGGTGTGGAGCCGTTGGGTTGGACTTTTCCGCGAACCCGGATCTGACCGTGGGTGGCGGGCGACAGGCCGAACAGCACGCGAAACAATTCATCCACGCCCGCACCATCCAGTCCGGCAAAGCCCACAATTTCGCCGGTGGCCGCGGTGAAATCGATGGGACCCAGGTGCGGCGGCCGGCCCAGTCCGCACACCTCCAGGACCGTTGTCGGCGGAACGGTCGACGGTTTTCGTGCGGGGAAGAGCGGACCCAGTTGTCGCCCGATCATGGTGGCGATGACTTGGGGGATGGAGGTCTCGGAGGTCACCACGGTGCCTTGAAACCGGCCATCGCGAATTATCGAAATTCGATCCGCGAGGGCGAAGACCTCTTCCAATCGATGCGACACGTAGAGGAGGGTGATGCCGCGGGCGCGCAACTGGCGGAGGATCGCGAAGAGGCGTTGTGATTCCGCGGCGTTGAGCGCGGAATTCGGTTCGTCGAGGATGAGAATCCGGGCCTGTTGTTGGAGTGCGCCGGCGATCTCGACAAGTTGTTGTTCTCCCAGGGAAAGCGACCCCACCAGAGTCCGTGGAGTGACCTGCAGGCCGAGGCCGGTCAGGGCGTGTGCCGTGGCCTGGTGCATGGCGCGAAGATCCAGCCAGCCCCAGCGATGTTTGATTTCCCGGTGGGCGAACACGTTCGCCGTCACGGAACGATGCGGAAACAGGTTCAGTTCCTGATAGACGATGCTGATGCCCTGGCGACGGGCGTCCCGCGGACTGCCGAGGCGCACCGAGAGTCCATCCAATTGAATTTCACCGGCGTCCGGGACATGAACACCGGCGAGCAATTTCATGAGCGTTGATTTCCCCGCGCCATTTTCGCCTACGATGGCGTGGACTTCACCGCGGCGGATTTCCAGGCTCACCTGCTCGAGCGCCGTGACGCCGCCAAAGCGCTTGGAGACCCGCTGGAGTTGAATGGCGGCGGCGGTCATGGAAAGCAAAGACCGCACCGTCTATTTCCGGGGCGGAGGCAGGGGCTTGCCGAGGGCCGTCAGGTCGGTGAAATGTCGGGCGATATAGTCCGCATACCAGCGGGTCTGCTGCGCCGGATCGGTTTCGCGGCCGTAAATCGCCGACGCGTTCTCCTGGGTGACCACTTCCGTGCCGACGTCGATCCAACCCTGGGGCAGCGCCGCCCGCGGATCCCGTTCATGGCGGGCCAGGGCGGCGATGGGCAGATATCCTTGCAAATAGGGGTGCTGTCCGACCACGACCTGGACGGTGCCGGCCTGGATGGCGTCGAGAATTTCGCGGTTGAGATCGTAGCCGGCGATCAGCCACTTGCCTTTGCTGCGCACTTTCAATTTGGCGAGATTGGGCACATCCATCGAGCACAGTCCGACCATGGCCACCAATTCCGGATTCGCACCCGCCAGGTTTTCCCAGGCGCCATAGTTGGCGGTGTTCTCGGTGTTGACGTCAAAGGGCTGGCTGATTTGGAAGCGGGTTCCCGTCATGCCTTGTTTGAATCCCTCGTAGCGCTCGACCAACACCCCGACTCCCGGAGCGCAGATGCCGACGATGATGCGCCCTTCCTGTTGGTTCCGGGCCTGAAGGAGTTTACGAAGTTCGGTCGCAAGGATGACACCACTGGCGAATTCATCCTGGCCAAACCAGGCCGTCGCGGTGGAGCCGGGACTGGTGACATTCGCGGTCAGCACGGGGATGTGCGCCTCGGTGGCCTGGCGGATGGGCGTGACCCACACCTCACCCGGCATCGGCACCACCACCAGGCCGTTCACCTTCTTTTGGGTCATGCCTTCGAAGAGGGCAATGGCGTCCGCGGTGGCGGCGAATCCCCCGGGTCCCACCACCTCCACGGTCGCTCCCTCCGCCCGTGCGGCGTCCTCCGCGCCCTGTTGGATGATCTGCGTGAAATCATTCAATCCGTGCAGGACGTAGCCCAATTTCGGCTTGGACCGGGCG
>JAYTHD010000402.1:0-3209 GCA_043732975.1 Verrucomicrobiota bacterium | reverse complement strand
TCGGGGACCCGGAGGTCTTTCCCGTGTCGACGGCGAAGGTTGCGGTGCCGGTGATGAGGGCGGCCACGGCCGCGCTCCGGATCAGATGTTTGATAAGATTATTCATATTCGGACACCCTTCCTTACGCAGATTTCGCGGGACTGTTACGGCCGGAGGTGCGGGATTTTTTGTTCCCTCGGCCCTGGTTCCCGTGCCACGGGCCCCGCGGGCTGTTCCGGCCCGGGCAGGATCTTGTGCTTGCCGGTTGGCACCGGTGGAACTGCGAGCTAACTCGTTCGTCGTTCCCACGCTTGCCGCCGTGGAATGGCTTCACGGCGGGCGGGCGCTAAGTCGGGTATGATGACGGGCATGATGACGGGCATGAAGAACAACATCTGGCATTGGACGCGGGGCGGTGTGGTCATCGCGGGTCTGGCGGCGACGTTTTTGCAGGCGCGGGCGCAGAGCGGCGACAAGGCCGGCGAGGCACAGCGGGACGTGGTCCCGCGTGAACTGATTCCGCCGGCGCCGGTCCTCACCCCGGAGCAACAGCTCAAGACCTTTACGCTGCCGACGGGCTTTCGCGCCGAATTGGTGGCCGCCGAACCGCTCGTCTCGACGCCGGTCCAGATTCAGTTTGATCATCGCGGACGCCTGTGGGTGGTGGAAATGACCGCCTATATGCCGGATGCGGCCGGCCACGGAGAGAGCGAACCGCGGGGTTCCATCGCGATCCTGACGGATACCGACGGCGACGGACGCATGGACCGGCGCACGGTCTTTGCCGATCACCTCGTCAAGCCGCGGTCCCTGATGCTTTATGGTGACGGAGCGGTCGTGGCGGTGCCGCCGAAACTGATCTGGTTTCGGGACACCGACGGCGACGGCAAGGCGGACCAACAGACGGTGCTGACTTCGGATTTCGCCACCGAGGATGATTTCGCCAAACTGGGCGAACGGGCGAATCCGGAACACTCCAGCAATTCACCGACTTGGGCGCTCGACAATTGGATATATTCGGCGAACCACCGGCTCCGCTATCACCCGATGCCCGATGGCACTTGGCGTTCCGAGTCGACTGTTTTTCGCGGGCAATGGGGGCTGTCCCAGGACGACGCCGGGCGGTTGTATTACAATTCCAATTCCGACTGGCTGCGGGGCGATTTCATCCCGAGCCACTATTTGTCCCGCAATCCCTCGCTGCGTCCCGCGACCGGCGCGGACGTGCAACTCATCGCCGACCAGCGCGTCTGGCCGATCCGGGTGAATCCCGGCGTGAATCGCGGCTACCAGCCGGGCACCTTGGGCACCAACGGGCGCCTGGCGAAATGCACGGCCGCTTGCGGACCGGCGGTCTATCGCGGCACCCAGTTTCCACCCGATTTCCGCGGCGACGTTTTTGCCTGTGAACCCAGCGCCAACCTGATCCGGCGCTTCAAGATCAGTGAAAACGACGGCGTGCTGTCGGCCCGCAATGCATATGACGAGGCGGAATTTCTGACCTCCACGGATGAACGCTTCCGCCCGGTGAACCTCGCCAATGGACCGGATGGCGGCCTTTATGTCGTGGACATCGCCCGCGGCTTGATTCAGCACCGGATTTATCTGACCTCGTATCTCCGCAAACAACTGGAGTCGCGCGATCTGCTCGGACCCGTCTCCGGCGGACGGATCTATCGCATCGTCTACACGGGCAATCCGGCCCAGCGCGAAAGTCTGGCGACCCGACCCACCACCGAGGACCTGTTGGGGCGCCTGAACGACGGGAATGGCTTCTGGCGTGATCGGGCGCAACAGCTGCTGGTGGAACGTCGGGACGCGGCGGCGATCGAGCCGTTGAAGGCCATGGTCCGCAGCACCGGCAGGACGGCCCGCGGGCGACTGCATGCGTTGTGGACCTTGGAAGGTCTGGGCGCCGTGGACCTGGGCAGCCTGGAGGTGGCCTTGCAGGATCCCGACTCCGCCGTGCGCAAGGCCGGCCTGCGTTTGCTTGAGCCGTTTTTTGTCGGTGAAGATCGCGAGACCGCCGTGCAGTTGCTCTTTCGCCGGATCGGTTGGTTCCAGGGTGCGGAACAAGTCCAGTTGCTCCTGACGCTCGGACAATTGCGATCCACCCAGGGCGATGCGGCCATGCGCTCCATCCTGATGAGCGGGCCGCCGACGCGGCTGCGCTTTGATGCCGCAATCAGCGGGTTGCGCAGTCGCGAAGTCGATTTCCTGGATCAGCTCGTGAACGATCCCATCTGCACCACCGACAAGGCGGAGCACGCGGCTTTGCTCACGGGTCTGGCTCGAGCGATCACCCTCGATCGCCTCGCCACGCGCCTGGAGGCCCTGCTGGGGTTGACCGTCCGACGCAAGGTGGGCGACTGGCAGCAGATGGCCATGCTGGACGGCATGGTCAGCACCCTCCCGGCGGTGGCGAAGGATGGACGCGCTGCCGGGCCAGCCGTGAAGGCCGTGCGCTTTACTGCGGAGCCGGCGGGCTGGTCGGGGTTGAAAAAAATCACGGAGCAGGAAATTCAAGCCCGAGTGGCGCGTCTGGAACCGCTGCTGGCCTGGCCGGGACACAACGATGCGGCCCTGCCCAAGGTGGCCCCGCTGAGTGCCGTCGAGCAGGAGAGTTTCGTTCGCGGAAAGGACCTGTACGGCGCGATCTGTGCGGCGTGTCATCAGCCCCACGGGGACGGTCAGGAAGGACTGGCGCCGCCGCTGCGCGATTCGGAATGGGCCTTGGGATCCGAACAGCGCCTCATCCGCATCGTGCTCCACGGCGCGCGGGATGCCCTGATGGTGAAGGGACAAAAGTGGGAGATGGCCATGCCGGCCCTGGCCGAGGCGCTGGACAACCAGCAGATCGCCGACGCCCTGACCTACGTGCGTCGGGAGTGGGACCACGCCGGAGCGGCCGTCAGCGCCAGCACGGTGGCCGCCGTTCGCGCCAGCGTGGGCAAACGCGAGGATTCCTGGACCGAAGCGGAACTGTTGAAAGTGCCGTGAAGGGTGCCCTGCCAACGGGAACTCGGGGCTGAGGCGACTCACCGAGTCGCGGTCGTCGGAGCGCGGGTCTCCGACCCGCGGACTTTTCCATGGAAAGTCATGGCATCGCGGCACGCTGGCAGGTGCCGTCCGCTCTCAGTTTTTGGTTCCCATGAGGCGCTTCGTCCCGTTAGCTCACCTCATGGACTCCACGACAAATCCGCTGCGCAGCCTCTGTGTCGCCCTGGCC
>JAYTHD010000401.1:0-8919 GCA_043732975.1 Verrucomicrobiota bacterium | reverse complement strand
CCGCGCGGGCCGCCCTCGATCTTCTGCTGGCGGTCGATCTGGAAACGGCGCGCCCACTGGCCGAGGCACTGGATCAGACCAACCGCGAACGGCAGAACATCGAACGCGCCATGGCCGACGACGTGGTCGGCGTGGTCCGCTCCAAATTCAATCCCGAACGCGACACCGTGATCGTGGAAGGCGCCCCGCTGTGGCACATCGGTGTGGTGGGCATTGTCGCCAGTCGCGTCCTCCGGGAATTCTACCGACCGACCCTCATCATTGGCGGCGATGGCAACAACTGGCGCGGCTCGGGTCGGAGCGTGCCGGGCTTCGACCTGGCCGCCGCCTTGCGCGACTGCAGTGATCTGCTGATCAAGCACGGCGGTCATGCGATGGCGGCCGGAGTCACCCTCGAGCCCGGCAAAGTCTCCGCGCTGCGGGAACGGCTCAATCTGCTGGCGCGACGGGTATTGACGGCGGATCGCCTGATTCCCGAGCTGACCCTCGATGACGCCGTCTTCCTGGGCGACCTCTCCAGCGAGTGCATGGAGCAACTCGGCCGCCTCGAGCCCTTCGGGCAGGGCAACACTTCCGTGCAACTCGTGGTGCGCCGCCTCCGCCAAGGCCGCCCCGCCCAACGCATGGGCAAGGAACAACAGCACTGGAAACTCTGGGTCACCGACGCCACGGCGGCGGGATCGCCCCTGGTGGAAGTCGTCTGGTGGGGTGCCGGCACCGCGACTCCCCCGTCCGCTCCGGTCTTCGATCTGGCGGTGGTCCCCGAAATCAATGCCTACAACGGTCTGCACCGTCTGCAATTAAAGATGCTTGACTGGCGCCCCACGGAAGTTTGAGGCGCCGGTTCCATCAGGCCACCGCGCCCCGCGTGGTTATTCTCCAACTACCATGAACGCCGACCGGTTTTCCTCACCCGCCCCAGCAGACCGACTGCCCCGCGTCACCCACGTCGCCCGCAAGCAAGGCCGGCGGCTCCTGGCGATGCTCCTGCTGACCGTACCTTGGACCACCTTCGCCGTGGAAGTTTCCGGCCTCATTACCGCGAACACCCTCTGGTCCAATACATCTCCCATCGTCGTCACCGGCGACGTCGCTGTGGTCTCGGGAGTCCGGTTGCGCGTGGGACCCGGCACGCAGGTGCAATTCCAGGCGGGAACCTCCCTGCGGGCCGGCAAGGGCGCCCGGATTGAAGTGCTCGGAACCGCCGCCGACCCGGTGCGTTTTTCAAGCGTGAGCCCCAACCTGCTGTGGCAGGAATTGGCCGCCGATGGCGTCGGCGCCTCCCTGCAGATTCAACACGCCGACATCCAGGGTGGCGCGGTGAAATTCCGCTCCGGTGCGACGGGATTGATGGAGGATACCTACGTGCACCATTTCGTTGCGGGCACCACCCCCATCGCCGGCTGCACCAGCGCGGCCGGCGTGACCATCCGCCGTTGCCATTTCAACACCTACTACGAGACGCTCTGGCAATTCACGCCCATGCTCATCGAGGATTCACTCTTTGAAAATGCGAACAGTGACAACAGCGACGCCCTCGATTTCGACGGCGCCCCGGTGGGCAGCACCATCCGTCGCTGCACGTTCCGTCACGGGCCCCGCAGCAACACCGACGCGATCGACATCGGCTCGGGCTCGCAGGGCGTCCTGATCGAGGACTGCGTCCTGTGGGATTTCCCCAACGACAAGGGCGTCTCCATTGGAGAAAATTCCTTCGGCATCGTGGTGCGCAATTGTCTGATGGTGGGTTGCGATTCCGGCGTCGCGGTCAAGGACAACTGCTCCGCCTCGATCGAACATTGCACCATCGTCGGCTGCAAAACCGGCCTGCGCTTGTACAACAAGGCCAATCCCTCAGCGACCAACGGCGGCGGACACATCACCAACGCCGTGGCAAACCTTGTCTGGGGCAATGCCGTCAGCGTGTCGCTGCTCAACGGCTCGACCTTGGAAGCCAGGGACAATGATTTCTCTGGCCTCCAATGGCCGGGCATCGGAAACTTCAGCGCGGATCCCCTCTTCCTTCGCGCGGCTGAGTTCGACTTCCGACTCGATCCCCTCTCCCCCGCCCGGGCGCGGGCCGCCGACGGCACCGATGTCGGCGTCCATTTTCCGGTCGGACGCCCCCTGCCGCCACCCGCCCTGACGGTGGCCCGAGCGGACGACGGACCGAGCCTGGGCCTCGTCGATCTCACTCCCGGGGAATTCTACGTGGTGGAATTCCAAGAGCGGCTCGGATCCCAAGCCTGGACTTTGCTCCAGCAATTCGCCACGCCCACCAACGTTCCCGGAGTCACCCTGCGCGGGACCCATGCAACCGCCTATTACCGGATCCGACAACGCATTCCGTAGTGGCCATCGCCGCCGGCACGTTCTTGAACCCTGGACGGAAATGCCGCGATATTCCAACCTCCGTTGCGCCTTTGATTTTCCCTCTCTTTTGATTACTCATGAGCAAAATTGTCGGCATTGATCTCGGAACCACCAACTCGCTGGTGGCCATCGTGGATTCTGGCATTCCGTACGTGATCGCCGATCCGTTGGGCCAGCGATTGACGCCGAGCGTGGTTCATTTTCCCGGCCCCGGCGCCCCGGCCGTCGTCGGTCACCCGGCCAATCGCATCCGCCTGCTGAAGCCGCGTGAAACCGTCTACTCGGCCAAACGCTTCATGGGACGCCGCGGCAGCGATGTTCCGAAGGAGGACATGCTGGTGACCTTTCCCGTCAGTGGCACCAGCGGTGGACCGGTCACTTTCGAAATCCACGGCCGCGCCTGGACGCCGGAGGAGATCGCCGCCGAAGTGCTCAAGAAACTGAAGACGGACGCCGAGGCGGCGCTCGGGGAAACCATCTCGCGGGCCGTCATCACCGTGCCCGCCTATTTCAACGACGCCCAGCGCAACGCCACCATTCGCGCCGGCGAACTGGCCGGGTTCACCGTCGAGCGCATCGTCAATGAACCCACGGCCGCCGCCCTCGCCTACGGCCTCGACAAGCTCAAGGAACATTCCAAGGTCGCCGTCTACGACCTCGGCGGCGGCACCTTCGACCTTTCCCTCATGGAATTGAACGAGGGAGTTTTCCAGGTGCTGTCGACGCACGGCAACACCCGGCTTGGCGGGGATGATTTCGACAAACGGATCACGGAATATCTGGCGGCGGAAATTTTGCGAGCCGGCGGACCGGACGTGCACGACCCGGCCGCCCTGCCGATGTTGTCCCGGGTTCGCGAAGCGGCCGAGCACGCGAAGATTCGATTAAGCACGGAGACGGAAACCGAAATTGCCCTGCCCTTTCTCACACCCGAATTCAGCCACAGCCAACGACTCTCCCGGGAGAAACTCGAGTCGCTGACCCACGACATCGTCGAACGTACCCGCGAACACTGCCTGCGGGCACTGGCCGACGCCAAGCTGCAGCCGGCCGATCTGGATCAGGTCATTCTCGTGGGTGGGCAAACCCGCATGCCGCTGGTCCGAAGCCGCGTCTCCGAGTGGTTCCACTGCGCTGAATTCGAAGAAGCCCGCGGCGGCCTGCGCCTGGGGGAAGGATTCCATCGCACCCAGGGCCCGCAGCTCAATACTTCGCAAAATCCGGACGAGGCCGTCGCCCTCGGAGCCGCCATCCAGGCAGAAATCCTCCGGGGCGGCCTCCGCAATCTGCTCCTGCTCGATGTCACCCCGCTGTCGCTCGGCCTCGAAACCTTCGGCGGTTTGATGAACGTCATCATCCACCGCAATTCCACCATCCCGATTAAGGCGGGCGAGGTTTTCACCACCGCCGTCGACCGCCAAAAATCCATGCTCATCCACGTCCTGCAGGGCGAACGCGAACGCGCCCCGGACAATTGGTCCCTGGGTAAATTCGAGATCGAATTTGAATCCGCTCCCAAGGGCGTGCCCCGCGTGGGCGTGCAGTTTGAAATCGATGCCAACGGAATTCTCCAGGTACTCGCGCGGGATTTGAAGACCGGGCACCAAAAGATCGTGGCCATGAAATCGGCGGTGGATGTCGATGACGACGCGGTCCAACGCATGGTGGAGGAATCCGTCGAACACGCCTTTGACGATCTGCGGGCACGTCAGTGGATCGAGGCGAAATTGCGGGCCGACGAGACGCTGACGGCGACGCGCCGGACCATGGCGGAATACGATGCCCAACTGGACGATGCCTACCGGCAGCAGTTGCATCACGCCCTCGAAGCCGTGGAGGCGGTGCTCGCGCAGGAACAGCCGAAAACCAAGACCGGCGATCCGGAAAAACTCAAGGCGGCGGTCACCGAACTGGATCAGGTGACACTGGCCCTCGCCGAACACGCCATGGATCAAGCCATGGAAGCCGCCCTCCAGCGAAAAGGCACCCTGCCCGGCCCATCCCAATCCTGATCGGCGAAAATCGACAACGAACCGCGGATGGCGCGGATAACGCGGATACGGAACCCCACTTTTCGAGTCTATCCGCGTCATCCGTGTCATCCGCGGTCAAAATTCTTTGGAAGTGTCGCTGTCGTGTTAGAGCCAGTTTGAAACCTCAAAGGGGTCACCAAAAAACGCCTCGCCGCAGGACTCCTTTCAATTTTTCAACAGGCTCTTAGTGTGCCCCCATGGCTTGGATTCGCGGAATTCTGTGGCTGGTGGTGGCCGGGTTGGGCGCCCTGGCGTATGGCGTCATGGCCTTTCGGCGCGGAGAAACCTTGAACTCCGCGTACCTGGTCCTCGCTGCGGTGTGCACCTACGCGATTGGCTACCGATTCTATTCCAAATGGCTGGCCGTCCGCGTGCTGATGCTGGATGACCGCCGCGCCACACCGTGCGAGGTGCACGAGGACGGACGCGATTTCGTGAAGACCGATCGCTGGATTGTTTTCGGCCATCATTTCGCCGCCATCTCCGGACCCGGTCCGCTCGTGGGCCCAGTGCTGGCCGCCCAATTTGGTTATCTGCCCAGCGCCCTGTGGATCCTCATCGGCGTCGTGCTCGGCGGCGCGGTGCAGGATTTCATCATCCTGTTTGCCTCCATCCGCCGCGGCGGACGATCCCTGGGACAAATGGTCCGGGACGAACTCGGTGAATTCGCCGGACAACTCGCGATGGTCGCGATCCTTGCCATCATGGTCATCCTCCTCGGTGTGCTGGCCCTGATCGTGGTCAATGTGCTGGCCGAAAGTCCCTGGGGCGTCTTTACGGTCGGCGCCACCATCCCCATCGCTCTGGCCATGGGCGGCTACCTGCGCTTCATCCGGCCGGGCCGCACGCTGGAAGCCTCCATCGCCGGCGTGCTCCTGTTATTCGCGGCCGTCTGGGGCGGACAGTACGTCCACGGCCACCCCGACCTGGCCCGCCAATTCACCTGGGCCGCCACGCCCCTGGCCTGGATCATCATATTCTATGGCTTCGCCGCCAGCGTGCTGCCCGTGTGGTTGCTGCTCGCGCCGCGCGATTACCTCAGCACGTTTATGAAACTTGGCACCATCCTGGCGCTGGCGTTGGGTGTCATTCTGGTCTGGCCCGACCTGCACATGCCGGCGGTCACCAAGTTTGCCGACGGCTCCGGTCCGGTGGTCCCCGGCGCGTTGTTCCCTTTCTGCTTCATCACCATTGCCTGCGGGGCCATCAGCGGTTTTCACAGCCTGATTTCCAGCGGCATCACTCCGAAAATTTTGGCCCGGGAATCCGACGCGCGATCGATCGGGTACGGGGCCATGTGCCTGGAATCCCTCGTCGCCATCATGGCGTTGGTGGCGGCCTGTGCCCTGGAACCCGGCGTCTACCTCGCCATGAACATCAAAGGCGCGGGTGCCGACGCAGCCGCCATCGCCGCCGACACCGTGGCGAAAGTGAATGCCACCGGCTTCACCGTCGCCGCGACCACCATGGACCAACTCGCGACCAGCGTCGGTGAACACAGCCTCTACGGGCGCACCGGCGGCGCGGCGACCCTGGCTGTCGGCATGGCGACGATTTTTGCGAGGGTCACCGCCGGTCGCTGGCTGGACATCTGGTATCACTTTGCCGTGATGTTCGAGGCGTTGTTCATCCTGACCACCCTCGACGCCGGCACGCGGGTGGGACGTTATCTCCTGCAGGATTTCCTCGGACGCCTCTCCCCCGCATTGGGCAACACCCGCTCGTGGCCCGCCAATGTTTTCGCCTCAGCCCTGATCGTGGCCGGCTGGGGCTTCGTCCTGGTGAACGGCGTCATCAATCCCGATGGCGGCACCAAGGCACTATGGCCGATCTTTGGCATCGCCAACCAACTCCTGGCCGCCATCGCCCTGTGCCTCGCGACCACCATTCTCCTGAAGATGGGACTGACGACCACCTCGGCTGGTCGACCCCGACGGCCGGCCTTGGCCCTGGTCACGGCCGTTCCGCTCGTCTGGTTGCTCGCGGTGACCTTCACCGCGGGCTGGCAAAAAATCTTCCACTCCTCTCCTCGCATTGGCTTCCTGGCCGCTGGACGGGCCGCGGCCGAGCAAACCCCAAAACTCGAAGCCGCCGTGCAGGCCGCCGTCTCTGCTGCGGACAACCCCACGCCGGCGTTGAAAACCGCGCAGACCGCCCTCGCCCGAAATCGCATCGTCCGCTTCAACGCGCAATTCGACTGGGTGGTAACTTCCATTTTTCTCGGTTTCGCCGCCATCCTTTTGCTCGTGTGTCTCGGACAATGGTTGCGACTTCTGTCCGGCCGACTCGCCGCCACCTTGAACGAAGATCCGCCCACCTGGCTGCCCGCCGGCGCCCTTCAGGCCACGCAACAATCGCCTGGCCTGGCCGGCGTGGTCGCCGTGGCGATCGCCCTGCTCCGCGCCTGGAGCGGACAATCCGAGGTCGACCGCGAGGCCGTCCATTTGCAGGCCTGCGCCACGCCCAACCCGTCCGGAACCACCATACCGCGTGTCCTGATTGATCTGTCGGAAGTGCGCAACGACGTGGCCCACACCGTCGCCGCCGAAGCCTACGTCCAGGCGGCCGAACAGCGTTTTCAGGGCTCAGGACGCTGCTGCTGAACGCACTGTCACCATGTCCAACATCCTGCTCTGCACGCTGAACGCCAAGTTCATCCACGCTGCGTTCGGCTTGCGCTACCTGTTCGCCAATCTGGGCGACCTGCAATCCCGGGCGGAACTCGCGGAGTTCGACATCAATCAGAAGCCGATCGATATCGCGGAGGCCTTGCTGGCCCGGCAACCACGCATCCTGGGCCTCGGCGTCTATATCTGGAACGTCGTCCCCACGACCGAATTGGTGGCCATCCTCAAGCGGGCGCGCCCCGAACTCGTCATCATCCTGGGCGGCCCGGAAGTCAGCTACGAATGTGATCAGCAGGAAATCATCCGCCTGGCCGATCACGTCATCACCGGCGAAGCCGATCTCAAATTTGCCGAAGTCTGCCGCCAATTGCTGTCGACCGATGGCGCTCTCCGGAGTCCGGCCCTGCCTCGGATCATCCCGGCGGAACTTCCGGATCTCGCCCGATTGACGCTCCCCTATGAACTTTACGACGAACGCGATGCCGCCCATCGCGTGATCTATGTCGAGGCCTCCCGAGGCTGCCCGTTCACCTGCGAGTTCTGCCTCAGTTCCCTGGACATCCCCGTCCGTGCTGTGGCGTTGGAGCCTTTTCTGGCGGCGATGCAGCGGCTGTTGGATCGCGGAGTACGTCAGTTCAAGTTTGTCGACCGCACCTTCAACCTCAACCTCGGCACCAGCCGGGCGATCCTGACCTTCTTTCTGGACCGTTGGCAGCCCGGGCTGTTCGTCCACTTTGAGATGGTGCCGGATCGCTTGCCCGAAGCGTTGCGGGAAGTCATCGCCAAATTTCCACCTGGCGCGTTGCAGTTTGAAGTCGGGATCCAGAGCTTCAATCCGGAAGTCGGACTCCTGATCAGCCGGCGACAGAATTTTGATCGCCTGGAGGAAAATCTCCGCTGGCTGCGGGCCCACAGCGGCGTGCATGTGCATGCGGATTTGATCGCCGGCCTGCCCGGGGAATCCCTGGAAAGCTTTGGTGCCGGCTTTGATCGCCTTCACTCCCTGGGTCCCC
The DNA here is from genome assembly GCA_043732975.1 of Verrucomicrobiota bacterium. Classification (GTDB taxonomy): domain Bacteria; phylum Verrucomicrobiota; class Verrucomicrobiia; order Limisphaerales; family UBA9464; genus CANIZL01. The sequence goes on along the minus strand of JAYTHD010000401.1, from coordinate 873 downwards.
AGGAAATTCAGGTGGGTGTATTAAAGCGCCTGCGGGGCACGCCCATCGTGCGCCACGACGCCGCGTGGTCGATGAAATACAATCCCTTCCCCCCCTACGAAATCCTCGAAAACCGGCTCCTGGATTTTGCCACCCTGGGCCGACTCCGACGCTTCGCCAAATTCTGGGACATCTTCGGCAACAGCGGGAATTTCGTCGAATCCCTCCCCCACCTGTGGGACAGCAAAGCCAACGCATCATCCACTGCCGACTCCGCCCTAACCCCTAGCCCCTCACCCACCCTCACCCCTAACTCCCGCTCCCCCTTTTGGGAACTCCTGGCCTGGAGCGACTGGCTCCACGCGCGCGGCGTGAAGACCAGCGGCATAGCCCTGACGCGACAATACGAGTTGCTCTGGACCTATCTCCTGGAGCGCCATCCCACCGCCGAATTCGCCCCCGCAATGATCCGCGACTATCGCCGCGGCGGACGCCAGGACCTGCCCCGTTTCCTGGACCCCGCCCCGGACCCCGAACCCCGCTCCACACGACAGATTCGCCCGGCATCCACCGCACCCCTGCCAAAGCGCCAGTCCCGACATCTCGACCCTGCGCCGGCGCTCGCGCCGTGGACCTCGACACTGTGAGTCGCGCTGCGGGTCGGAGACATGCGTTCCTATCGCCAAGGGACAGGCTACTCTTTCGATAACTGATTGACGAACAGGAACCTCAAGACGGTCCTCTGCGTCCCTAAATGGTTCTCACATCGCTGATCGATCCGTTCACCTTTGATGGTTCGTTCATTTTCAGGCCTTCGGCGATCCAAGTTGCCTCTTGGCCACGAAATACGCCTTGCCCCATCGGATTCTGCGGCGCAAAATGACCACAAATGAA
>JAYTHD010000400.1:0-3870 GCA_043732975.1 Verrucomicrobiota bacterium | reverse complement strand
CGTGGCCGACGATTATTTCCCGCGGCGCCCGAGCGCAGCCTGTTGCTGACCAAGGGCGCCGCCCTGCTCCCGCACGGCGGCGGGCAACGCCTGGAGCCGAATTCCGATGACTGGAACCGTCTGGTTCGCTGGATTCATCAGGGTATGCCGGTTGGCGCCACCAACGCCCCGCATATCGCCCGGCTGGAAGTCTTTCCCAACGAACGGACGCTTCCCCTGAACGGCGAACAGCAACTCGTCGTGACGGCCCATTACACGGACGGCTCGACCGAAGATGTCACGCGTGGGTCGCTCTATGAGCCGAACGACAAGGACATGGCCGCTTCTGATTCGCAGGGACGCGTCAAGGTTTTCAATCAGCCCGGCGAAGTCGCCGTGATGGTTCGATATCAGGGCCAGGTGGCCACCTTCCGGGCCACCGTGCCGCTGGGTGTGGCGGTGCGCGAATTGCCGCCGGTGCAAAACTTCGTGGATGAACAGGTTTTCCGTCAGTTGAAGGAAGTGGGCCTGCCACCGAGTGCCGTGTGCGACGACCCGACTTTTCTCCGGCGGGTGACGGTCGACATCGCCGGCCGCCTGCCGACGCCGCAGGAATTGGAAAATTTCCTCAAAGCCGCCCACCGGCCCGGGGTGGGCCCGAAAGCCCGGGAGGCCGTGGTGGATCGTCTGCTGGCCAGCACGGATTACGCCGAGTATTTTGCCAACAAGTGGAGTGCCCTGTTGCGGAACAAACGGGCGGACAACCGCTCCACCCGCGGCAATTTCGCGTTCCACGCGTGGATTCGCGACGGACTTCAGGAGAACAAACCCTACGACCAATTCGTCCGTGAGATCATCGCCGCGTCCGGTGGGGTGGGCGAGAATCCGCCCGTGGCCTGGTATCGACAGGTCCGGACGATGCAGACTCAATTGGAGGATGTTTCCCAGCTCTTCCTCGGTCAGCGCCTGCAATGCGCCCAGTGCCATCACCATCCCTACGAACGCTGGAGCCAGGCGGATTACTGGAGTTTTGGCGCGTTCTTCTCCCAGGTCAGCTACCAACCCGGGGCGCAACCCGGGGAGGACATCATCGCCCACAAACGCGGAGCGGCACAGGCCACCAACAAGAAGACCGGACAACCGGTGCAACCGGTGGGTCTGGGTGACGCGATTCCCCATCTGGCCCCCGAGGAGGATCCCCGGGAAGCGTTGGCCGATTGGATTACCAGCCCAAAGAATCGCTTTTTCGCAAAGGCTCTGGTCAATCGCTATTGGAAGCATTTTTTCAATCGCGGCTTGGTGGATCCCGAGGATGATCTGCGCGACACCAATCCACCGACCAACCCCGCCCTGCTCGATGCCCTGGCCTCGGATTTCATCCACAGCGGCTACGACCTGAGGCATCTGGTGCGGACGCTGGCCCTTTCCAGCACGTATCAGCTCAGTGCGATTCCCAACGAATACAACGCCAAGGATCGGCACCATTTCTCCCGGTTTTATCCCCGCCGACTGTCCGCCGAGGTGCTCTACGACGCGGTGCAGACACTCATGCAAACGGAGTCCACTTTTGAAGGCCTCCCGGCCGGCACCCGCGCCGTGGCCTTGCCGGACAATAGTTACAATGCGAACAGCACGTTCCTCCGGGTCTTCGGTCGCCCCGACAGCAGCAGCGCCTGCGAGTGCGAACGCAGCATGGATGCCTCGCTCAGCCAAAGTCTCCACCTGCTGAATGCGAAGGATCTCCAGGATCGACTGGCCAGCGACACCGCGCGTCCGGCCCGGATGGCCAAGGACACGGCGCGAACCGACGAGGCCAAAGTCCACGAGTTGTACCTGCTCACCTTTAGTCGCGAGCCCGATGCGGAGGAGATCAAGATTGCCCTGGGGCATTTGGAAAAGAAGCTCGCCGCCGTAAAGCCCGGCAAAGACGCCCAAGAGACTGCGGCCACCCAACTCCTGGCGCGTCGCACGGCCTACGAGGACACACTTTGGGCGCTGCTGAACACCAAGGAATTTTCCTTCAACCATTGAACCGGCGGCCGCTTGGAGGCGGCGCTTCAATTCAGAGCAGCCCACGCTGACTGCGAGATTCAATTATCCAGTCACGTGGGACGTCGCGCCCGGCAAGTGTTGTCATGACGGGAGGTTCAAAGTATCGTTCCGATATGGATGACACCGCGAACACTGGGGCTCGGTTCCTTTGAAAATTCGATCATTCGCATATTCCCGGACGAGCATGAGCGGGTGTTGGCTTAACCACCTGCTCTGGGTGGGCTTCTGCTTGGGCGCGACGGCCTATGCCAGCGGTTCCATTCGTTCGCCCAGCGGCAATGATCAGGATTGGCCGCAGTGGCGTGGACCGCTGGCAACCGGGGTCTCACCCACTGCGCAACCGCCGATCACGTGGAGCGAAACCAACCACGTCCGCTGGAAGGTTGCGTTGCCCGGACTGGCTCATTCTTCACCAATCGTCACCGGCAATTGGGTCTATACCCTCACCGCCGAGCCGTTCGGTGAAGCCCAGGCGGCCGTTTTCGACAGTGCCCCCGGCGTTCACGACAGCGTCCCAGTGACCCACCGATACCGCTACAGTGTCCTCGCGTTGGATCGTCGCACCGGCCGGATTGTCTGGCAGAAAGCCGTTCGCGAAGCCTGGCCCCACGAAGGTGGTCACACGACCGGAAGTCCGGAGTCCCATTCTCCCGTCAGCGACGGCGAGCGCGTTTACGCAAATTTTGGTTCCCGCGGTCTCTTCTGCCTCAGCACGAACGGAACCGTCCTCTGGGAGGCGAATCTCGGTCGGATGCAAACCCTGCATGCCCATGGCGAAGGCAGCTCGCCCGTCCTGTCGGGGGATACCTTGATTGTGAACTGGGACCATGAGGGCGGTTCCTTTCTTCACGCCTTCGATAAATTCTCCGGGAAACTTCGCTGGAAAATTCCGCGGGACGAACCCACCTCTTGGTCCACGCCGCTGGTGATCGATGACAAGGGACCGGCACAGATCATTGTCAGCGCCACGAAGCGCATCCGCTCCTATACGCTCGATACCGGTGCTCTGCTCTGGGAATGCGCGGGGCTGACGGAGAATGTCGTGGCCTCGCCCGTGTACCACGAGGGCATCGTCATCGCCGGCAACAGTTATGCGCGCCAGGCGATGCTGGGAATCCGGCTCGCGGGCGCCCGCGGCGACATCACGGCGACCGACCAGGTCCTCTGGCGGCTCAACCGCTCGACGCCCTATGTCGCCTCGCCCCTGCTCTACGAGCACACGCTTTATTTCCTGCGACACAATCAAAACGTCCTTTCCCGCCTCGACCCGGCGACCGGCGAACCGCGGGGCGAACCCCTCCGGCTCAATGCGATCAAGGATTACATCTTCGCTTCACCCGTGGGTGCGGCCGGCCGCATTTACGTAACGGGCCGGGACGGCGTGACGGTGGTGCTGCGCCAGGACGCGCAGAATCAAGCGCTCGCGGCCAATCCTCTCGACGACAGCTTCAGCGCGTCGGCCGCGCTCGCAGGCCGGGAACTGTATCTCCGCGGCGAGAAATTCCTCTACTGCCTGGCCGAGGACTGACACCCAGGCGGACAGCATCCAGCTTTCCACAGAAGTCCGGGAAGCCGTTCGGCGGACGGCATCTTCTTGAACCACATCCCCGGTTTCCGTCCCCCCCAGTGGAAGGGTGGAGCCCTATTCGCCGGGTCCTTTGCACCGGCGGCTTGTCCTCGGCAGTTTCTGCGGTCAGCTTGAACCAATGTTTCGTCTCTTCTGGCCGGCCATCACCGTGATCGCTCTGGCCGCGGCTTTGCGCAGTCCTGCGGCGGTGACCGCTCCCGCCAGCTTTGGCTTCAGCGGCCCGGAAATCTTTCCGATCGATTATGCGCTCA
>JAYTHD010000399.1:0-5256 GCA_043732975.1 Verrucomicrobiota bacterium | reverse complement strand
TGGTGACCGGGGTGGCCTCGGTGGTGATGGTCTTCAGTACCGGGTATATGAAGGACGATCCGGGCTATTCCCGGTTCTTCATTACGCTGAGCTTGTTCGTGTTTTCCATGCTCGGGATTGTGCTGGCGGACAATCTGGTCATGCTTTTCGTCTTCTGGGAATTGGTGGGTGTCTCCTCGTACCTCCTGATTGGTTTCTGGCACCAGAAACCCTCGGCCGGTGATGCCTGCAAAAAGGCCTTTTTGGTGAACCGGTTGGGTGATTTTGGATTCCTACTCGGGATCCTGATGCTCTGGGCTGCCTGCGGAACGGTCAACATCGGCGGCATCGAAGCCGCCATAGCCAACAATCCCCGGGTGCTGGGAGCGACGGCGTCGCTGGCGGGACTCCTGATTTTCTGCGGCGCGATGGGCAAGAGCGCCCAATTCCCGCTGCATATCTGGCTTCCGGACGCCATGGAAGGTCCCACACCGGTGTCGGCGCTGATTCATGCGGCGACGATGGTGGCGGCCGGTGTCTATATGCTGTGCCGGGTGTTCGTGATCTACACCGTGCCCGCGGCGTGGCCCACAGCGCTCAGCTACCTCGACGGCATCAGCGCGGCGACCATCATCTCCCTCATCGGCGGGTTCACCGCCCTGCTGGCGGCGTTGATCGCAGTGCAGCAGAATGACATCAAACGGATCCTCGCCTATTCCACGCTTTCGCAATTGGGCTACATGGTCATGGCGGTCGCCCTCGGTGCCGGCCTGCCGGTGCCCAATCCCAGCGCGGCGATGTATCACCTGGTGACCCACGCGGCCTTCAAGGCCATGTTGTTTCTGGGTGCGGGCGCCATCATCCACGCCTGCCACCATGAACAGGACATCTGGAAAATGGGCGGATTGCGGGAGCGCATGCCGTGGACTTTCCGCACCTTCATCATCGGCACACTGGCCCTGATGGGCTGTCCGTTGTTCAGCGGGTTCTATTCCAAGGATGCCATCTTCGCCACGGCCCTGGAATCCAATCCGGTGCTCTTCGGCCTGGCCGTCAGCGTGGCGGCATTGACCACCTTTTACATGTGCCGCCTGGTCATCGTGACTTTCTTCGGATCAGCCCGGACCGAAGCTGCGGACCATGCTCATGAAGTGAGCGGATCGATGAAGTGGCCGCTGGTGGTCCTCGCCGTTCCCAGTCTCATGATTGCCTGGTTGCCGCTGGGCGACCGTCTGGCCCGGCACTTTGATCCCCACCATCACAGCCTGGGTGGCGATGTCCTGTTTGGTCCGTTCAATCACAACGCGCTGGGGGCCTTCTTCGGATTGTTCGCCTTCATGCTGGGGTTGTCCGCGTCGATCGCAGTGTATTGGGGCAAGGGCCGCGACCCCCTGCCGGGAATGCTCGGCGGGCTTTCCCGGGGCATGCGGCACAAGTTCTACTTCGACGAAATCTACGAGACCCTTTTTGTCCCGCTGCATGATGCCGTGAGCGCGGTGGCCGATTGGGTGGATCGCTGGATCTTCAGCGGATTGTTTGTGCGGGGCGTGACCGGGTTGACGGATCTCATCGGCCGGTCGCTTCGCCTGGTCCAGACTGGCAGCCTCCAGACGTATACCTTCCTGTTTGCCGCCGGCGTCGTGGTGGTTGCCCTGCTGGCCTTGAAATAATTCCACCCATGATCACCTCCCTGCTGCTCACGCCGTTGTTCACCGCGCTGGTGATATTATGTCTGCCGGCATCCCTCCGGGTGCCCATCCGACTGGTGGCCGTCCTGGGCGCCGCCCTGACCGCCTGGAAGTCCGTGGGACTTTTCATCGCAACCCTGCCCGGAACCGCCGCCCTCCAGCACGAGGTGTTGGTCCCGTGGGTCTCCGTCGCCAATTTCAGCATCGCCTACCACGTCGGCGTGGACGGCATCAACGTCGGGATGATCCTGGCCGCCGCGCTGGTGGGTTTCACCGCGGTCTGCGTGTCGTGGGATATCGAACGGCAGACGAAGCTCTATTATGTCCTCCTGCTGACGATTATCGCGGGTGCCATCGGGGCGTTTGCCTCGCTGGATTTGTTTTTCTTCTACTTCTTCAACGAACTGGCGCTGGTGCCGACCTTCCTCATGATCGGCATCTGGGGTCGCGGACCGGAAAAGACCCGGGTGGCCTTCAAGATCACGTTGTATTTGACGCTGGGGGCGATGACGGCCTTGGGCGGCTTGATCGCGCTCTATGTCCAAAGCGGTGCGACTTCCCTCGACATCGTCGAACTGCAGAAGCACCTGGCGGCGCATCCGCTGCCGGCGGCCACCCAATTCTGGCTGTTCCCGGTGCTCCTGTTCGGGTTTGGGACGCTGGTGGGATTGTTCCCCTTCCATTCCTGGGCGCCGGAAGGCTATGCCGCCGCGCCCACGGCCACGGCCATGATGCACGCCGGCATTCTAAAAAAGGCCGGTCTTTATGCGCTGATCCGCGTGGTTTGGCCCTTGTTGCCGGACGGGGTGGCCGCGTGGTTGCCGGTGCTGGTGTTGCTGACCCTGGGGAACCTCCTGTTCTGCGGTTGGGTGGCCATGAAGCAAAAGGATCTTAATTTGTTGCTCGGGAATTCCAGCCTGGCCCATATGGGTTTTGCCTTTTTGGGACTGGCGAGTCTGACCACTCTGGGAATCTCCGGAACCGTGCTGATCATGGTGGCGCATGCCTTCCTCGCGGCGCTTGGATTTGCCCTGAGCGGCTTCCTGCAGGCCCGTACGGGCACGTTGGAGATTGCCCGGTTTGGTGGCTTGCTCCAGCGCCTGCCGTTCATCGGCGCGCTCATGATTGCGTGTTTCATGGCCGGTTGCGGGCTGCCGGGGTTTGCGAATTTCACCGGTGAAGTTTCGGTGCTGTTCGGTGCCTGGAAATCTTTTGGCGGGCAGCCGCATGGGCCGGTCGTGCTGGCCGCCTGGGCCGGACTGATCATTGGCGCGGTGTATATGCTCCGGGCGATCCGCCAGATGCTGCATGGTGAACTGCCGGGAGAGTGGCAGAAGCTGGACGAATTTCCGACCGCGGAGGAACTGCCCACCGGCGCGGTGGAGGGGCATGAAGCGAGCACCGCGGGCACCACGCTGACGTGGATCCTGCATTCGGCTTTGGGTGGGACGATCTGGGCTTCCTGGCGCCGGATGCCGTATTTGCTGTTGCTGGCGGCGCTGCTGTTGTTTGGTTTCGCCCCCGGGATCCTGACCACCCGCATCGAACCGGCGGTGAAGGCAATTGTCGCCGCCGCCACCACTCGTTCGGCGCCTGCCGCCGCGGTGATGACTCCGCCGGCAGTGGCTGCGCATTAATTTTCCAATACGACTCGCGATGAATTATTCGCTTATTACCACGGAAATCCTGGTGGTGTTGCTGGGGTTGGGCGTGCTGCTCGCCGACCTTTGGATCCGACCGGAGTCGCGTCCGGCCCTCGGCTGGTTGTCGGCCGCCTTGCTGGGCTGTATCCTGGCCCTGAGTCTGGGTGCGATCACCTCGGAGGACGGCTCGGCATTTGGCGGAATGTATGTCCTCGACGGCCTCGCCCGATATTTCAAGGGGCTCTTTCTCTTCGGTGGCGTGATGGTGATCTTGATGACCGTGGAATTCCGGCACCGGCTGCCGGTGGGACTCTCGGAATTCTATGCGCTGACGATTTTTGCCCTGGTGGGAATGCTGTTTGCCGCCTCGGCCAATGATTTCTCCCTGATGTTCGTTTCCCTCGAACTGATCACCGTTTCTTTCTATATCCTGAACAGCTTCCAACGGTCACGTCTCGCCTCGCTGGAAGCCGGTATCAAGTATCTGATTCTGGGCGGCGTGGCGTCGGCCTTCATGATTTTCGGTATTACCCTGATTTTCGGCTCGGCGAACACCACGAACTTTTCACTGATCGCCCTCCAGCAGGCGGATCTGGCCGGCAACCCGGTGTTTCTGTCCGGGCTGTTGCTGGTTCTGGTGGGGCTCGGGTTCAAGATTGCGGCCTTTCCCTTCCAATTTTGGGCGCCCGATGTGTATCAGGGTTCACCGGCACCGGCGACGGCGTTTCTGTCGGTGGGTTCCAAGGCGGCGGGGTTTGTGTTGCTTTTGCGGGTCTTGTTCGGCGCCGTGCCGCAGATCACGGCGCGTTGGCAGATTTTGTTCCTCGTCGTCGCGGCCATCACCATTCTCTACGGGAGTCTCTGCGCGCTGCCGCAACGGAATTTCAAGCGTCTGCTGGGCTATAGTTCCGTGGCCAATGCGGGCTATCTGCTCCTGGGCATCGCCGCCGCCAGCCGGACGGGATCGAGTGCGGTGCTCTACTATCTGGGCGGCTATTTCTTCACGGTGCTCGCCATCTTTACAGTGCTCTGTGCGTTGTCCCCGGCGATCGACGGGGACGAGATCCATCTCTTGAACGGACTGGGCCGACGGTCGCCGTTTCTGGCGGCATCGCTGACCATCGGACTGGTTTCCCTGGCGGGCATTCCGCCGATGGTGGGCTTCTTCGGAAAATTTCAACTTCTGGCCGCCGTTCTGGAAGCGGCACGTCTGGCCCCGGCCTTTTACGTGTTGCTGGCGGTGGCAGTCGTGGGTGTGGTCCTCTCCCTGTATTACTATTTCAACGTCATCCGCGCGGTTTACTGGGGCGATGCTCAACCCGGTCAATTGCCGATTCCGGTGACGATGGCGTCGCGACTGGCGCTGCTGGCTTGTCTCGCCGGCGTGCTCTATTTGGGCATCGCTCCGGGCGGCTTGATGCGACTGGCGGATGGTGCGGTGGCGGGTTTGAAATTTGGTGCCGCCAAGACCGCTGTGGCCGCGCATTAGACCGATTCTTTGGCCTGGAAACCCAAGTCGAGGAACCGCAGATTAACGCGGATTCACACAGATAATCAACGGGTTTTGGGAAGGTGAAGCGAACGCTCCTAAGCCTCATTCAGTGGGTGAGCGACGCTGCGCGGCAGGTCCCAAAACAATCTGCGGAAAACTTCGGATCCAACTTCGGATTTCAGGTTTAGCGGTCTCCCTCTGGGGGGGTCCATCCGCTCGGCGATTGGTGGACGGTGAGGGATTCGAACCCCCGACCCACTGCGTGTAAAGCAGTTGCGCTAACCGCTGCGCCAACCGTCCACAAACCAATCGTCGCGACCGCCAAAATGGCCGGCCGATTCATTAGCCTGCCCCGGGGCGGTTGACAATTCCCGGAAGCGGATTTCTCGCGGCGCGACCGCCGCAACCGCTACAGATAACGCTTCAGGATCGGCAACAGTTTGCGGACCGTCGC
>JAYTHD010000398.1:0-15067 GCA_043732975.1 Verrucomicrobiota bacterium | reverse complement strand
CTCCGGCAGTGCGGGTGTTTCGAATTGTGGGGCCCGACCCCGGAGGATGCCGAAGGGCGCCGGTACGCGGAGGAACTTCACGCCCGGCGGGACCAACTGGGACTCCGGGGTATCGTCGAATTCCGCGGACCAACCAACGCGGTGGCGGAAAAGCTGGCCGCCGCGGATTGGTTCGTTTTGCCGTCGACCAACGAGCCCTGCTCCGTGGCGCTGATGGAGGCTCTGGCGTTGGGACGTCCAGCATTGGTGAGCGCCAGTGGTGGGAATGTCGACATCGTCCAGCCGGGTGCGAATGGGCGCCACTTTACGCCGGACGATCCGGCGGATCTCGCCTTTCAGCTGGAAGGAATCCTCCGAGGCGAGCGGGTCTCGTTGGATGCCGTGGGACTGCGGGAGTCGGTCCGCTCCCGGGCCGCACGCGCGGTCGCGGCCCAATACGGCGACCTCTACCACCGTCTCTGGCGACGTCCGCAGTGAGATGGCCGGGTGGGGCGCAGCCTATGGCATTTCTTCCCGTCGCCCATCGCGAGTTGATCGCGGCTGCCCATCGGCGCGGGACCTACCGCTTGCGCTGGGGCGTGGCCCTGAGTGCGGCGGGAATGGCCGCACTGTTTTTTCTAATGGGCAATGCCGGCCGTTCCCAAGGTGCGGGACTGTTCGGGATTGTGGGTTCGGGGTGTCTTGTTCTGGCGAGTCTGGCGGGGGTGTTTCTCACTTCCGACGCGATTGCTGCGGAGCATCGGGACGGCACTCTGGGATTGCTTTATCTGACCGAATTGGGGCCGCTGGATGTGCTGCTGGGCAAGTTGGTGGCGCTGGGAATCAATGCGGCGTGTGCCGTTCTGGCCGTGTTTCCGGTGCTGGCGGTGGCGTGGCTCCTGGGCGGGATTACCGGAGCAGAGATGCTCCGGTATTTGCTGGTGGAACTCAACGTTTTGTTTGTTTCGCTGAGTATTGGATTGGGAGTTTCCGCGTGGTTTCAATCCCAGGGTGCGGCCGTGGGGGTTACCTCGGTCGCGCTGGCTTCATTGTTCGCCTGGGAGTACCTCGTTACCGGGTTGTTCCCATATTCATTTTTGGCCCCGGACCTCGGTGCGCTGTCCCCTTGGGTCGGTGTGGTCGAAGCCGGCGCGTTGAACTACCGACCGCAGGAGTTTTGGAAGCACCTCGCCTTGGGACATCTCACCGGGTGGATCGCCGTGGGGCTTTCCGCGTTTGGCCTTCGTCGTGCCTGGCGGGGAGGGACTCCCATCGTCGCGCAGACATCGACGGCCAACCGTCGCCAGCGTGCTCGTCCACTGGAGTCCGCTGTGGATTCGCTGCCTCAAATGGCCGTTGGCCGCCTGTTGGCCGTCAGTCTCTGGCCACCCCGACTTGCCTGGTGCCTGGTGTCGTTGGCCGGGGGAGTCTACGTCGTTTTTGCCCTGTGGACGGGCGTCGAAAGCGCGACCGGAAGTTATCTCCTCGCCGCCACTCTGTCGGGACTGGTATTGAAAGGATTGTTTGCCTGGGAATCGGTCTATGCACTGGCCGAGGCGCGGCGAACCGGCGCCCTGGAATTGTTGCTGTGCACTCCGGTCTCGGATGGCGATATCTCATCGGCGCACGCCCGCTACTTGAGCCGGGCGATTGGCCGGCCCATTCTGGCACTTTACGCGCTGGACGCGCTGGTTTGCGTCGCGGCGCCCGGCGACGTTGCACTCCGTGGATTGCTGCCGATGAGCGGGATCGGTGCCCTGCTAACTTTTATGCAATGTCGCGCCATGATCCTCGGCGGTCGATGGTGGGGGATTCGCGAGGAGCGATCCACCATGGCCTTTGCCAAGAACTTTTTCTGGGGTACCGCCCTCTCCATTTTACTCATGTGGTTTTGCTGCCTGGGTCTGGCGGTTCCGCTCGTGGTCATCGCCTGGCTGGGTCCAAGAGTGCGACGGTCATCTCGGGATCTGCTGGTGGAAAGAGGGCCGTAACCATTCCGCATTCTCGCTCCCAATAAAATCGGGGAGGGAACGGGCGTGCCGCCGCCCGGCGGAGCTAAGGCACCTTTCGACTTTGAGGAGACTTTGACAAGTCGCCGAGGCGCCTCAATATCACTGCGAAATCACCGCCGAAAACTCTGACGGCCTATCGTCTTTGTCATTTTGGCTGGTCATTGAAGAGACCATATGAAACGAATCATCCAGAAACCGCAAGTCCTCGCCGCGATCATGGCGAGCCTCGGCCCGGTAGCCGTGCAGGCCGGATTCCTCCAGAATCCGAGTTTTGAATCGAACTACAATGATGCCTTTCCCCATTATGGTTCGATTGACAATTGGACCGGGGGCAGTGGTGTCAATGAAGGGGCGGGCCCCTTCCACAATTCCGGCACTACAATTCCGGACCAGGCCCGCGTGGCCTTCATCCAGGGTGCCGACAAGACGCTCTCGCAGGACGTTACCGGTCTGGTCGTGGGGAAGAAATACTGGGTCCAATTCTACTACGATGCCCGGGGCTGCTGTGGAGGCACGATTGACGTCGCCACCAAGTTCAACGGCGTCCAGATCGACAACGTGGTCAACGTCAAGCCGGCGGGCAATCCGGCGCAATATTACTTCCGCAACGTGGAATTCACCGCGGAGGCTGACTCGGGCACCCTGGCATTTGTGACGGCGGGTTCCGGTGATGCCACGCTGAATCTGGACGCTGTCTCCATCGTGCAACGGGACGCGGGCAATGTCGTGCTGCAAAACCCCAGTTTTGAAGCCAGTGGCGAGGTGGCCGATACCGGCGCGGTCTCGGCCCTGGCGGGCTGGGGGATCACGGGAACCGTGGGCATCAGCAGTGCCGTCAATGGCGCGGTGCCAGATCAGGATCACGTCGCCTTTCTTCAGGGTGCGAGCAGCCTCAGCCAGCGAGTCTCGAGCTTGATCGTTGGCAAGCCCTATACTTTGACGGTGGCTTACAACGCCCGGACCGGCACGAAGCCGCACCTGCAGATCAAAGTCGGGGCCAATATCGCCTTCGAGGAGGACGTCAGTCCGGTGGGAAATGCCGCGGCCTACAAGACCAAGACGGTCACATTCACGGCCACCGATATCACCGCCGACATTACGATCACCCAATCGAAGGCGGGTTCGGACGTGTTGCTGGTGGACAACCTCCGTCTGGTTGGGGATACCGGCAAGGAACTGGGACCGGTGGCCCTCGCGCCAGCCTCCGCCGAACTGGGTGTCGGCGAGCAGCAGGATTTCACGCTCACGGTGCCGGCTGAATTGCTGGCCACCAAGCCGGCGGACATTCTGCTGCAAAGCAGTGCGACTTCGGTCCTGCGTTTTGTCGATGCCTCCGGCGCCCTGCTTTCGCGCACCAGTGTCCATTTTGACAAGGGTGGAGCCGCTGCGAAACCGGTGAAGGTCCAGGTCATTTCGCGGGGAAGCGCCATTGTCCAGGTGATCGATGCCGCGGGATTGAAGGTGGCGAACCAACCGGCGGTCGTGGTGGTTTCCTCGGCGTTGAAAAATCCGAGCTTTGAGAGCACGCCGGTGCCGTCTGGCGTGGGCTATGGAACGATCGCGGGCTGGATCGGTGGCTCCGGACTAAATTCCCCCCCGGGTCCTTTCAGTGACAATGGCATCGTGCCCGATCGCAACCAAGTGGCCTTCCAGCAGGGTGCCGGTACGCTGGCGCAGACCGTCCGCGGGTTGACACCCGGAAAAAACTACTGGCTGCAATTCTTCTACAACGTCCGCAATGGCTCGACCATGGATGTTTCCGTGCGGTTGGCCGGCGCGGAACTGACCAAACTGGCCGCGGTCACGCCGGTGGGCGCCGGTGTCCCGTACTATTTTCAGCATCTGGAATTCACCGCGTCGGCGGCCACGGAGTTGCTGGAGTTTGTCACGACGCCCACCGGCGATTCGACGTTCCTGCTCGACGCCGTCACGGTGGTGCAGCGGGATCCAGGTCAAATCGTCGTGCGGAATCCGAGCTTCGAGGCCAGTGGCAGCGTCTATCCCTTCCCGGGCTACTTCAATTCCGTCGCCGGCTGGACGGTGGGCGGCGGCGGGCGCGGGGTGAATATCGATGGTGCGGGTCCTTTCACTGACAACGGGCGGGCGGGCGATCAGGACCTCGTGCTCTTCATGCAGGGTAACGGGTCGTTCGTCTCCCAAACCCTGACCGGGTTGACTTCCGGAAAGAAGTATCTGGTGGGATTTCTGGTCAATGCCCGCCGGGGAGGTCCGGAGGACAGCGTGTATTCGGCCAACATTGATGATGCGCCGATCCTTGAGGAATCGATCCAGCCCGTCGGGGGTGCGAATCGCTACTACGTGCGTCAGGCGTCGTTCACGGCGGCGGCCGCGGAAGCGGAGTTGAAGTTCCTGGGATCCACCCCGGCGGGTGATCACACGATCCTGCTGGACAACGTGGTGGTTTTGCCGGACGCGGGCTCGAAGCCCTACCTGTTGGCCCAACCCACCGCCGCCTCCGTGGCGGTGAATGGTTCCGTCAGCTTCTCGGTCGCCGCGGTTGGTTCGGGCACCTTGACCTATCAATGGAAAAAGAACGGGCAAGTTGTCTCCGGGCAGACGGGAGATACCTTGAATCTCGACAACCTCGCCGCCGCCGATGCCGGCGACTACACTGTCGAGGTGAAGAATTCCACTGGCACCACCTCCAGTGGTGCGGCGCACCTGAACGTATTGGAGGCGATCACAGGCACGTTCGACACGGGCGTGGACAACAGCCGGGTACCCCTGGCGGACGGCGCCACCGACAACCATTACACGCTGGTCAAAAACGCGGATGCAGCCACGTCGACGAAGGCGTTTGTCGAAGACGGTTCCAAGTGGCCGATCGTGGCCGGACCCTGGCTGGCGAACAGCGATCTTTCGAAATGGATCGGACCCCGGACCGACCCGGGAATGGAGTCGCCCCTGAGCGGGCCGGCGGGCGGGGACTACGTCTACCGTCTGAATCTCGACCTGACGGGCTTTGACCCAAATACCGTGGTTTTGTCGGGTGGCTGGGCCTCGGACAACTCGGCGGAGTTGCTCGTGAATGGCCTCTTGACGGGTCTCACCGAGGCGGGCTTCGCGACCTTGGCGAATTTCAACGTCAACGGGGTGTTCAAGGCGGGTGTGAACCAGATCGACTTCAAGGTGAACAACGGAGATGCGACCGGCGGACCGACGGGACTGCGGGTCGAGGGATTGACCGCGCTGGGTGTCCGGGCGGCCGCCACGATTCCGGTGCTCGCCATCGCCCGCTCAGGAGATCAGGTCAAGATCGCCTGGTTGGCTCCGGCCACCGGATTCGCTCTGGAATCGGCGGCGACGCTCGCAGGGCCTTGGATCAAAGTTGGCACATCCCCGACAACCGACGGAGGTAAGCTCAATGTGACTCAAAGTGCAGGCGGGGGCGTGCAGTTCTATCGCTTGAAGAAATAGGGACGGAGTCCGCACGGTCATTTCGGATGGAGCATCGGGCTGGAGGTTCGCCTTCAGCCCGGTTTTATTTCCGTGTAGTGTGCCGAAACCACGAATGGTTGGCGACCACGTTCCCGGCACTTGCCCACCCGCGTTCGTCCCCCAATCGTCCAGCGCGGCCCGGCCGCCATTTCCATGCGCCAGTATCTTGAACTTTTGCAGGCGGTTCGCCGGCAGGGTCGCTTCAAAGCCGACCGCACCGGCACCGGCACCTACAGTCTTTTCGGCGCCCAGGCGCGCTATCGGCTGGCGGAGGGCTTCCCGCTCGTGACCACCAAGAAGGTGCATTTGAAGAGCGTGCTGATTGAGCTGCTGTGGTTCCTGCGCGGTGAGACCCAGGTCCGCTGGTTGCAGGAACGGGACGTCCGCATTTGGAATGAATGGGCCACACCGGAAGCGTGCGCCCGTTTTGGCCGGCCGCCCGGTGAATTGGGCCCGGTCTATGGACACCAATGGACCAATTTCGGCGCGACCCTGAATGCCGACGGCACCTATCGGCGGGACGGGTTCAACCAGGTGGCCTGGATCGTTGAAGAAATCCGTCGCAATCCGGACAGTCGACGCCTGATTGTCACCGGGTGGAATCCCCACGAACAAAGCCGTGTGGCCCTTCCGCCCTGTCACACCTTGTTCCAATTCTACGTGAGCGAAGGGGAGCTGAGCTGCCAGCTGTATCAGCGCAGCGCGGACATTTTCCTGGGCGTCCCGTTCAACATCGCCAGTTACGCTGCCCTGACCTTGATGCTGGCCCAGGTGGTGGGTCTCCAACCGGGTGATTTCATCCACACGTTTGGCGACCTTCACTTGTATGCGAATCACCTGGAGCAGGCGGACCTGCAGTTGAGCCGGAGCCCGCGGTCGCTGCCCCGTCTTTTGCTCAATCCCGTCCGGCGGGAATTGGATGCGTTTGAATACGGGGATTTCACGCTGGAAGGTTATGATCCGCACCCGGGAATCAAAGCGCCGGTGGCAGTCTGAGCCTGCTTTTCCTGAAACCGGAAACGGGGGTCGCGGGTCATTTTCGGAGTCCCGGCATCTCGCTGGACGCGTTGCAAGGCCACTGATGAATCCTTGCGGGAAGTGCCGGGTTCGAAATCGACAAATCCCACTCGTTGACGTGTCCGTGAAGTGCTCGCACGCTTCGAAGATCATGTTGTCCCGTTTGTCTGGATTGTTTTTGGGAACCGCCGTCGCGGTGCTGCCGGCCTTGGCGGATGAGGTGAAACCCATGTCCTTGGATGACTGCCTCCAGCAGGCGGTCGAAAAAAATCTCAGCCTGAGGATTTCCCGCTACGACCCCCAACTGGCGGCGATTGATCTGCATTCGGCCTACGGCGGCTACGACCCGAACTTCTCGGCAACGGCCGGACAGCGATTCACCACCTTTCCGCCGGCGGTTTCGACGAACCTGAGTGCCTTTACGCCCCAAGCCGGCGAAAACTGGCGGGATGGTTACAGCATGGGTCTGAACGGATTGACGCCGATTGGTTTGCAGTACGGCCTCACTGGCGACCTCTCCCGCAACAACAATAAGCGCTTCGGCTTCGATCAGAACGGCAATCTCCGCTCGTCGGTGGATTCGGCCTATTCCAGTTCGTCGGCTCTGACGCTGCGGCAGCCAGTCCTGAAGAATGCCTGGATCGACGGGACGCGGCTCAACATTGCGCTGGCGAAGGAATCGCTGAAAGAGAGCATGGAGTCGGTGCGGATTCAATTGCTGGCACTGAGCCAGGCGGTGGCCGTGGCCTACTACGGGCTGATCTCCGCCAAGGATTCCATCCGGGTTCAGGAGTCGGCCTTGGCCCTGGCCGAGCGTTCCCTGGCGGAGAACAAGAAGCGGGTGGAAGTCGGGGCGATGGCGCCGCTGGAAGAGAAGCAGGCAGAGGCCCAGGTGGCCGCGCGGAGGGCGGACCTGATCCTGGCGCGACAGAATTTTGATCGACAGGCCAATGCGCTCAAGCGGTTGATCAGCGACGATTTTGGCGGTCTGGACGGTGTCGCCTACGAACCCACTGCGGTGTTGAGCGCGCAACCGGAGGTGTTGAGCAAACAGGACAGTTGGCACAAAGCCCTTTCGATGCGGCCCACCCTGATCCAACGCAAGATCGATCTGGCAAAGCGCAACATCACGCTGCGCTACGCCAAAAACCAGGTTTACCCCGAGTTGGATCTCACGGGTTCCTTTGGTCTGGCGGGCAATCAACGGGCGTTCGGAGCCACGCTGGGCGACATTTCCGACCGCCGAAATCCCAACTTTTCCTTCGGCATCGAATTCAGCATGCCGCTCTCCCGAAGGATCGCAAAAGACCGCTTGAAAACGGAACGGCTGAATGTCGAAACGGCGCTGCTGAGTTACAAGGATCTCGAACAGTCCATCATGCGCGAGGTGGATGATTTTATCCTGACGGCGCGATCCTCCTTTGAGCGCTTGGAAGCCACCAAGTCGGCGCAGTCATTCGCCGAGGCGGCGTTGGACGCGGAACAGAAGAAGTTGGAAAACGGCAAAAGTACCAGCTTTCAGGTCCTGTCACTCCAACGTGATCTGGTCCAGGCGCAGAAAGACAATATTTCGGCCCTCACCGACTACAACATTGCCTTGATCAATCTCGCCTGGGCG
The DNA here is from genome assembly GCA_043732975.1 of Verrucomicrobiota bacterium. GTDB lineage: Bacteria > Verrucomicrobiota > Verrucomicrobiia > Limisphaerales > UBA9464 > CANIZL01. The sequence goes on along the minus strand of JAYTHD010000398.1, from coordinate 6,982 downwards.
GAAGGCAGCCTGCTGGAGCGGCTCAAGATCAATATCACCACCCGCTGAAATTCATCTTAGAATCTCGTTCCGCCGGGCGGACAGTCTTCGGCATAGCCACCGAACGATCCGTCGCTGGAGTAGGTGTCGCCGACACCTTTGAACGGCGCACCATAGAACCACGAGAAGAAAGCCTGCTCCTGCGAATAATAGGTGACGCCATTGGGCATCAGGATGCCCGACATTTCAAAGCCGGACAACGGATCGCCGGTTTCCAGGTTCCCCTGGCAACCATCCACCTGACCGATGTTTCCCCAGGCCGGGGTCAGATTCTGGATGCTCGGATCATTGATCCATTCCACGATCTCGTGGGAAAGCGTCGCCGTGTTGTGGGCAAAAGCGTAGTCTTGATTATACGCCGCAATCCCATACGTCTGTCCAGGATTCGCCGGATTTGGATCCCCATTGTGATAACCCAGAATACAGCAATTGTTGGGATTGTTTGCCGGACCCGCCGTGGCGACCGCCCCGTAGAGAAGAAACAGGGGAAACTGATTGGGCTTGATGCCGAGGGTCGTGATGAAGCCCCGCAGCAACGGATCGATGGTTGAGAAATTGACGGCGCCGATATACGTTGCCGGGTTGTCGACACTGATGGGATTCGTGGATGGACTGGTGCCAATGGCGTTTAAATTGTAGACGGTCGCCGACGCCGTGTTGTAGGGAACGGTGATCGTCTGCTTGGCGGCCGTGGTCACCGTGAATGCCAGATGGTAGGAGGTCGACAATTGCTGTACCACCGGCCAAAAGGAGGCGCGTTGGAATGCGTCTGCGAAAGTGCCGATCCCCATGTTCACCCCGTTGATGAGGTGGGTCGTGGGCACGAATTGGTCGGACTCGAGGGTGAGTGACAACGCGGTATGACCGGCACCCAGGATGCCATTGTCGGGCGACGTGGGGTCGAATGCCACCGAGGTTACTGGCGCCGGCGGCGGGATGCCGTTGACGACGATCCGGATGGGTATGATGACCACCGGAATGGTCGTGGTCCGCGCCCCGCGTTTAAACGGATTGCCTCCGACGATGCTGCCCCGATAGGTGCGGCCGTCCCGAGGTGATAAGATTTCGTACTGCCAAATCGGCAGTTTTAGCGTTGCGGCCGGCAGCAGATTTCCGGTCGCGTACGCTGTTGACTGGGTTTGTAAAACGCTCGGCGTTGGGTTGAGCGGGCGGACGGAACCCGGCAACGATTGCTGGGCTTGGGAACCCACCTGGGTCAGGGTGCTGGCAAGCGCCAGGACTGCGGGTAGTGAAGATTTCATAGGGATGTTATTCTGCCTGCTTGGTCCAATCGGTTTCCAAGGCAGGCGTGACCGTGGAAAACGGAAGATGACGCCGCGGATGCGACCGGTCGCTCACCGCTCCTGGAAACAACGGATCGACGCCGGCATGGCCAGCGCGCGAAGTCGATCCCCACTGGAAACGGTCGTCGAAGCCTGCCCGCGCATCGGTGCCGGATCCGGGAAGATCCGAAGGGCAATAACCATCGAACGGCACGACGAAAACCCGCGAAAACAGGGTGAAATCCGCACCGCACCGAGACCCGCTCACCGGACCAGCGAATCCCCTTGGGTGCGGCGTCTGAACCCGGGATGCCGACACCGGTGGAAGCACCCCAGCGTTCGTTGGTGGTTGTTGGCGCCAAATCATGGCTTTCATCATCCCTTGACTGATACCGGCGTCGAAAGCAGGCAACACTGGGTCTGCAGGTTACTTTGCTGACGACGTCCGGGCTGAAGTGCGTCGACAGGACGCCTCTCTCGGCTTGTTTTTGCCACCATCTGGACAAAAGGGGCAAATGTCAACCGGGAATGCCGACTGGCGGTCCAGGCGTAAGCGGAATCGCCGTAATTCGACTGGTGGAAATCCGTTTGAGAATACCATCGATCCATGATGAAACGGTGGTGCGTAGACGCGGGTCCTGCCGTGGCCGCTTGCCGACCTGGACGGGGCCCACCCCGGCGGCCGGCTCTCCTGGGACGCGGCCCCTTACGCCAAAATCGATTCCACGACCTTTCCATACACATCGGTCAGTCGATAGTCCCGGCCCGCGAATCGATAGGTCAACCGCGTGTGATCCAGACCCATGAGGTGGAGCAGGGTCGCATGCAAATCGTGAACATGCACGACGTCCCGCACGGCGTGCCAGCCAAACTCATCCGTGGCGCCGTGCACGTATCCGCCCCGGACTCCGCCCCCGGCCAGCCACATCGTGAAACCAAACGGGTGGTGCTCCCGCCCATTGGTGCCTTCGGCCGTCGGGGTTCGGCCGAATTCGCCGCCCCAGAGCACCAGCGTGTCTTCGAGCAACCCCAGTGCTTTCAGATCGGTCAACAGGGCGGCAATCGGTTGATCCACGGCGGCACAGCGTTTGGGCAGGTCCTCGCGCAGACCGTTGTGGTGATCCCAGGCGTTGTTCTTTGGGGCGTCGAAGAGTTGAATGAAGCGCACGCCCCGTTCCGCCAACCGGCGCGCCAGCAGGCATTGGCGGCCGAATAATTCGGTTGTCGCCCGATCCGTGCCGTAGAGCCGATGCGTCGCCGGAGTTTCGCGGGAAAGGTCAAAAGCCTCCGGTGCCTCCTGTTGCATGCGGAAGGCCAGTTCGAAGGAGGCGATGCGCGCGTTCAATTCATTCTCGATCGGGTGATTTCTCTGGTGGAGTTCGTTCAACTGTCGGAGGGCATCGAGTTTGATCCGTTGCCTTCCGGGATTGCTGCCGGGATCGGCGAGATTGGGAAGGGGGCGGTCCAAATCCCGGATCAATGTGCCCTGATAGGCGCTCGGCAGAAAACTCGAGGCCCAAAGCTGGGCGCCTTGAAAAACCGCGGCCGGACTGATCACCATGAATCCGGGCAGATTTTGATTCACTGTGCCGAGGCCATAGGTCAGCCATGCGCCCATGCTGGGTCGGGAGAAGGCCTGTTCGCCGGTGCACATTTGCAAGGCCGCGCCGGTGTGGTTGATGTTGTCCGCCACCATCGAACGGATCACGCAGAGGTCATCGACGCAGGCCGCGGTTCGGGGCAGCAACTGGCTTACAGGAATCCCGGATTGCCCATGAGGCGAGAACGTCCAGGGCGAGGCCAGAAGGTTGCCCGTCCGGGTTCGTTCGAGCCGGGGCTTTTCAAACGGGAGTGGCTTTCCGTGGTCCCGTTGCAAGCGGGGCTTGGGATCGAACAAGTCCACCTGGGACGGTCCGCCGGGCATGTAGAGAAAGATGATCCGTTTGGCGCGGGCCCGGTGGTGCGGTGGGTGGACGGCAAACGGGTGCCTTCCACGATCTGGCGACGAAGGGTCCGTCGGGCTCGATTCGGCTGCCAAAAGGTCCGCCAGCGCCAGGGCGCCAAAGCCGCCACCCAGGCGCGCCAGCCAGTCGCGGCGGGAATGCAAACGGGGAGGCAATTCCGGACGCTTCATGGGCTGGGAACGCACGGAATGAGCGTGCCCGTCCGGGTTCCGTTCGTCAGTCAACATAGGTAAATTCGTTGCTGCACAAGAGCACGTGAGCGAGCGCCTGCCCGGCCTCCTCGGATTGGTTTCCACCACATTGTCCAAGCAAATCCTCGGCGATTCGGACTTCTTCCGGCCGGGCCGCCCGACCAAACAAAAGTTGATACGCCTGTTGAATCTGCTGACCGGCCGGGGCTTTTCGATCCAGCCACAGTCGAGTGGCCAGGGAACGCGCCTGGATCTGGACAAATTCATGGTTGAGCAGGAAGAGAGCCTGGGGTGCCACCGTGGAAACCGTTCGTTTTTCGACGCAGGCATCGGGATTCGCAGCATCGAACAGGGTGGCAAAATTGCCGCGATCCCAGCGGGCGGTTTGCAGGTACAGGGAACGACGGGTGGAAAGGAGATCGGCTCCCGCCGGGCCACCGGTGGAGGGGTCCAGTCGTCCGGCGACGCACAGCAGCGCATCCCGAAGCGCCTCGGCTTCCAGGCGTCGGGGTGAGAAGCGGCCCAGCCAGCGGTTTTCCGGATCGCGTTCGGTTAGGCTCGGCGACCCGGCGCTGGATCGTTGATAGGCTTTGGAAAGCAGGATCCGCCGATGCAGTGCCTTGAGGGACCATCCGTCCGCCACCAGTTGGCCGGCGAGCCAGTCGAGCAATTCGGGATGGCTCGGCGGTTCTGAATTCAGGCCGAAGTTGTTGGGTGTTGGCACCAATCCCGACCCGAAGTGCCATTGCCAGACGCGATTGACGATGACCCGGGCGGTGAGTGGATTGTTGGTCGAGGCGATCCAGGCGGCCAGTTCGCGACGACCGCTTCCCTGCGTGATGGGCCGTTGATGTTCTCCGGCAAAAAACCTTGGCAAGCGCCGCGGCACCACCGCGCCCAGACGCATGTAACTTCCGCGAATATGGACCGGAACATCCTGAATATTGGGAAAAAGCCCGCCGGGCATGCCGCCTTCCTGGGCGGCGAGGGCCACGGGATACGGCGGCGGCAGTTCGGACTGCAATTGGTCACGTTCCATTTCCAGCGACCGCCGCTGTGGATGATCCGCCACCACCACGGGTACCAATTTGTCCAACGCGGCCAGTTTCGCCTTCACCGCTTCCAATTGAAGCACCTGTCCATCCCGACGGGCGGCGACAGTCCGGGAAACCAAAGGCACCCGATTCAGGGTCACCTCGCCGCCCTTGGCGCCCAGATGTTCCAATATATGAGTGCTATAGAAAATGCCGGCCAAGGCATAATAGTCCTCGGTCGAAATGGGATCGAACTTGTGGTCGTGACATCGCGCGCAACCCAGGGTGAGACCCAGGAATGCCTTTCCCACCGCGTCGATCTGGTCATCGACCATGTCGCTAATCATCTTCTCCTTGTCGGCATCCCCACGATCCCACGCCCCGTTCACCAGGCAGCCCGTCGCCATCAGGCCATCCGCTGGAGTCGTCGTCCCGACCGGCGGCGACACCAGATCACCGGCAATCTGGAGAAGGATGAACTGGTCGAAGGGCAGGTCCCGATTGAGGGAGTCGACCACCCAATCGCGATAGCGCCACGCTTCCAAGGGCTCACAACTCGCCGTGCGCGCCTTGGGATCGGCGTCGTGATAGTCGGCGTAGCGAACCACATCGAGCCAATGGCGCCCCCATCGCTGACCGTACGACGGGGAGGCCAGCAGCCGTTCGACGACCCGGGCGAAGGCCGTGGGCGCGGAATCTTCCGTGAAATTCCGGACCGCATCCGGCGTTGGGGGCAGCCCGGTAAGGTCATAGGTGACGCGGCGCAACAACGTGCGCCGGTCCGCGGGGGGTGACGGACTCAGGTCCAGCGCCGCAAGCCTGGCTGAGAGGAAAGCGTCGATCGGGTTGCGCTCGTCCAACCGGGGAACCGGGACATTCTGAACGGATCGAAAAGCCCACCAGTTCGTCGCCTGGGTCCGCAACTCTGCGCCCGACACGCCGATGAAGGCAGTCGCGGCAATGCCGATGAGCAGGGCCTTTATCATGCGATGAATCTGCTTTGGAGCGAAGAGGATCTAGTTCCACCGGAACGGTACCTCAATGACTTTGCAGGGGTGGGGCACGAAACTTCGGCGGCGCCTCCGGCGAGAAGCGGGAGACGTCGGGTCTTCATTAACTCCATTGTAAGCCATGGGGAGGAACTCGAAGGAAACCCAGGCCAGGCGGCGCGAATCATGAACTTTGACAATTCCAGAATGCGGTGCGACCTTGTTTAGACATGTCGGTAGGTATATGATCCCTGAGCTTCTGCGGAAAGGTGAAGCAACATTGCGCGTTTCCAGAATCGCGCAACCGCCACGCGATGAGGTGTATTGCGCCCCGTGATATGAAGCGGGGCGCAGTGGCGCGGTTGAGTGTTTCTGGCGATGGATCCGAAGTGGGAAGGGAGTTTTTTTGAGTTTTGGCGGAAGCATTTGGACGTGTGAGACAGGGCGTGGCGCGGACGCTCCGGTCTGGGGCGTGAAGCCGGGAAAAGCAGGTATCCCGGAATTGCCTTCGTCACCGCCAGCCCCGGACCGCGTCGAGCCTTTGCGACCATGACCGGGTCCAAGAACGGCGGCGGTCAGCGGCCTCGCTTCATTTTGTCCGCGAACGCTTCACCCGGCCAGGGCGGCCAGGGGTTGAACTTGCAGCACATGATCGAATGCTTCGAAGCTGACTTTGAACAGACGGTTTTTGCCGCGGGTGTGGGCTCGGTGGGAGCGAATCGACCGAATGTCTCCGTGGAAACCGTCCCTCCGTCCCGATTGGCCGGTCATATTTGGCGGGTGCCCCTGTTGCGTCGACGTCGGGATTGGATGGTCTGGCTGGGCGAACGCAACCACGACCAACAGGTGGCCCGCCGGTTGGAACAGGTTCCCGCGGCAAAATATTTTCAGGGGGCATCGGGGCAGTGCCTGGACAGCCTGAAAGCGGCCCGAAAAAAGGGCTCCTGCACCATACTGGATGTGGTCACCTTGCATAACGACGTCTATGGCGCCGCGATGATTCGGGAGGGCGCGCGGTTTGGCCTTCAATCACCGCAACACCCGAAGTTGGGCCGGCAAATCCTGGCCGAGTACGGGGCGGCCGATTTTCTCCGGGTCATGTCGGGGCCGGCGCGCACCACCTTTCTTGAGCGCGGATTCGACCCGATGCGGGTGTTTGCCGCCGCCCCTCCAGTGCAATTGCCGGAACTCCCGGCGACCCCCTACGAGCCGGATCCCTTCATCGTTTGCTTTGTCGGTCTGCTCGATCCCGCCAAGGGATTTCACCATTTGATCGAAGCCTTCCGGGCGCTGGATCGCCGCGATAGCGAGCTTTGGTTGTGGGGCAATACCGGCAATCGGGCCGTGGCCAATTACCTGGCGGAACAGATGGCAGGTTGTCCCCGCATCAAGCTGAAGCCCGTATCGGTGCGGGAGGCGGGACACGCCAAAGTCTATGGGGTGAGCAGCGTGCTGGTGAACGCCAGCCTGGCCGACGGCTTT
>JAYTHD010000397.1:0-3478 GCA_043732975.1 Verrucomicrobiota bacterium | reverse complement strand
ATGGTCACGGCCGCCTCGCTGGTCGTGGCGAGTGCCGCCTTGCTGGTTTTGGCAATACGATCGAAGGGTTGAAACATGCGCCTGGCGGAGGATCCCAATTACACCCGGCTTCCGGGGAGCAGTCGAACGTTCTTCGGGCTGGTGCAATACTGGCTGGCCAAGGATCACGTGCTGCTCGTGGAAGTGATCTGGGTGACGGAACGGTATCGACGATTCGAGCTTAAGGACATGATTGCGCTGACCGTTCGGCCCACCCGCCTGCGGTTGTGGCTCTCACTTGTCCTGATTCCGATCGTGCCGATATGCCTGGGGCTGGCGCTCTATCTCAACCGAGCCCAACCGATCGAACTGTCACAGGGAGTCGCGGTGGCGCTGGCGGTGCTGGGGTTGATCGCCCTGTCGGCCCTGCTTTGGGTGGCGGCCCGTGGGGAGGGCTGCGAGGTGCGCCTGACCACGTCGGTGCAATCCCTGGTCCTGCCGGGACTGAAGTTCCGCCGCGGGATGGAACGTTTTCGCGAAGCGTTGGTGAACGCGCTTCCGCGGGCTGAACCCCGGCCGCCCGGCGCCTTTGAAAGGTAATCCACGTGCCTGCCGCCATTGCCAGCCGATGCTTGTTGCACTCCCAGCGGGAAGCGGTGGCCCGCTGCCCCGTGTGCCGCCAATCCTTCTGCCGGGAGTGCATTACCGAACATGCGGGACGGGTGATCTGCGCCGCCTGTCTGCGGAAGGTTTCGCGGACGGAGACCCGGCCGGTGAGGACCTGTGGATGGTTGATTCGCCCGGTGCACCTATTGACGGGTGTTCTGATGGGTTGGTTGATCTTTTATTGCCTGGGCCGGGTCCTGTTATTGATCCCGAGTGAATGGCACGAGGGGACCAAAGCGATGAACGCGCTGAGTCGTTGACGGGAATTTAACGCGGAAAGCAATTCGCTCTGCATGACCGCCAAAACGCTACACGGCACGCCGCCGATCGAATTGATCGAACGGGCGGTGCATGATTTGCGGCGCTTGCCGCGGGCGGGGCATCTGGCGTTCCTGATGGGAACCATTCCGTTCATTCTGGGGTTGCTTTGGTTTTGGGCGGACATGAGCCGGGGCGCGTTTGCGGATCGCCGTTGTGCCGGCGCGGCGTTGGGACTGGCGCTGCTGTATTTGTGGATGAAGACCTGGCACGCGGTCTATTGCGCGGCGATTCAAGCCAGTCTGGCGGGCGCCCCGCCGCGTTCGTGGACCTTGCGACGCTGGTGGCGGACGCTCGCGGTGCAGGCGGCGATTCAACCCTGGGGTTTCCTATTGATTCCGGTCTCCGTCGTGGCCCTGCTGATCCCGTTTCCTTGGGTGTTCGCCTTTTTTCACCAGGCGACTGCGGTCGCTGATGAATCCGACGGTGCGGCCGGTCGCGCCATCGGATTGGCGGTCGGTGAAGCCAAGCGCTGGCCGGGACAAAACCACGCCCTGCAGAGCCTGCTCCTGCTGGCGGCCATGGTGGTGATCCTCAATGTCACCGTGGTGCTGTCGCAATTGCCCGCGCTGCTCAAGCTGCTGACCGGCATGGAATCGGAACTGACGCTTTCCGCCGCCGCCCTGATCTTCAACTGGACGTTCATCGTCAGCGTTCTGGCGGTGTCCTATCTGGTTTTGATGCCCCTGGTTCTCGCGGTTTACACGCGGCGCAGTTTCGAAGGGCAATCGCTGCACTCGGGCGCTGACCTGCGGGGGCAATTGCGGGGACTTCGACCCGTGGCCAATGCCCTCCACCTCACGGCGTGGGTGCTGGCCTTCGGCTGGGCCTGGGGCCCGATGACGTCGGCGGTGGGCGCGGACGCCAATTCCGGCCACGCTGCCGAGCCCGTGCAGTTGTCGAAGCTGACGTCGGCACCGGCATTGGATCGGGCGATTAGTGAGGTGTTGAGCCGACCGGAATTCACCTGGCGGGAACGACGGGAACTGGGTGCGAATGAAGAGGCCGCTCCCCAACCCGGTGCGAATGCGCTGGAGCGACTCGTGTACTGGCTGAAGCGCCGGTTCAATTACCTGGCCGAGCTGGCCAGATCCCCCCTCAATGCGCTGGGGCGATCGGTGGAGTCGCTCCTGCAGTGGATCCTGCGGCAGTTTGGTGGTCCTGCCACTCCCCGGCCCCGCGGGGACGACGAGGTGGATTGGATGACCGGGATCAAGCTGGCGTTGTACGGGGGGCTGGTGGCGGCGGTGGTCGCCTTGGGCGGGTACGGAACGCGGCTTTGGCAGCGACGACGGCTCGGGACGAGTCCCGAGGCGCCTGCGCCCGCGACCACGGCGGTCCCGGATTTGCTCGCCGAGCATGTCTCGGCGGCCGCGCTGCCGGAGGAAGGCTGGCTGCAACTGGCGCGTGAATTCGCCGGCCGGGGGGAGTTTCGTCCGGCCATTCGCGCTGTTTACCTGGCGGAGTTGGCCCACCTGGCGCGCCGCGATCTGGTGCGGTTGGGCGAGGCGAAATCGAATCGCGATTATTTTCGCGAACTGGAACGACGGGCACGGGCCCTGCCGGCAGCCCGTGAAGCATTTGGGGCCACGGCCGAAACCTTCGACCGCGTCTGGTATGGCAGCCACACGGCCACCGCAGAATTGCTCGCGGTTAGCGAAGAACACTTCGCCGAGTTGAGTTCCGCGACTTGAACGGAATCTGGCCGATGAATCGACGCTCCCTCACCACCTTCGCCACCATTGCGGTGGTGGCGATCTTTTTCTGGGGGATGGGGCGCTTGTTTCTCCTGCGTTTCACAAGTGGCGAGGCTTATCCTCCGGGCTCCAGCCTCCGCGCGGATCCCCGGGGAACCCGCGTCCTGCTCGACAGCCTGGCGTCGTTGAGCGGCTTTCAGGTCCGGCGGAATTTTGATTCCCTGGCGCATCTGGTGCCGGATCCCGAGGGCAGCACCCTGTTTCTAACGGGCTACGATGTCGACCTGTTTCAAAAGTCGGTTCCAAAGCCCGTGGTCGCGGAACTCGACCGCGTCGCCCGTGAAGGCGGCCGGGTGGTTCTGGCATTGGCGCACGTCCGTTCGGCGGATCTTACCAATTCCTGGACCGGCGTGCGTCGGACTTTGCGGGGCGGTCCCGGGGCTCCCGTGAATCCGGCCAACCAGTCGCTGGCGGACGCCTGGGGCATCGCGGTCGAGCCCTCAACCGGTGCCTCGCCGGAAGCCTCAGTGGAAGCGTCGGGCGCGACGTTGCCGGGTCGGATTGCCTGGCCCGGGGTGCGTCGCTTTCAGCTCCGGGACGAGTCCTGGACGCGGGTGTACACCCGGGACGCGGAAGCAGTGGTCGTCGAACGCCCGCGCGGACGAGGCAAGGTGGTGCTGCTGGCGGACGATTATCTATTAAGTAACGAAGCGCTCCGGCATCGTCGTGAACCGCAGTTTCTCTCCTGGTTGATGGGGGGAATCGCCGGATCGTGTTTGACGAAACGCACCTGGGCCTGAGCCAGCCGCCGGGGTTGG
>JAYTHD010000396.1:0-4713 GCA_043732975.1 Verrucomicrobiota bacterium | reverse complement strand
TACAGGCCGAGGCGCGTCGTCGCGGACTGGCGCAGGCGTACAAGGTCTATGTCGTCATCGATGGGGCCGTGTGGCTGTGGAATCTGGCCAAAGATCGCTTCTCCCAGGCAGACCTGTTGCTGGATTTTTACCACGCCAGCCAATCCCTCTGGGCCGTGGCCAACGAGCTGCATGGCCAGGGTACCGACGACGACTGCTCTTGGGCCGAGGGCTTGCTCCATTCCCTGCGCCACGGGGACGAAGCGCGGGTGGTGCAAACCTTGGAGGCACTTCTGATCCCCAAGACCCCATTGGCGGAACCGGCGTCCGAAATCCTTCGCGCGCAGGTGGAATACTTCAAAACCCACCGGGATCATTTACACTATCAACGCAACGCCGAGCAAGGGGCGCCCGTGGGCAGCGGATCGGTCGAATCGCTCTGCGGTCAACTTCAGGGCCGCTTCAAACGCACGGGTCAGTTCTGGTCGCCGATGGGCTTACGACGGCTCCTCAAACTGGACGTCCTCAACCGCAACAACGACTTCAATTGCCTCTGGAACTAAATTCCATTCCAGCTTCCGCGACCAATCGGAGAGGCGCCCCCCGCGCTTTTCTCCTCGCATATGGGCCTTGCCTTGCGGCGGGTGCCCGTCGACCGTTCCCGCTCGGCCCGGTGGGGATTTTCAGCGATTCAGGTAATGGCTGGTTCCCAAGCCGGGCTTTTTCGAGCCTGTGGAAGAACCGATTCAGACAGAAGGTACCGTCGTCGCCGTCCTCGCGGGGACGATGTTTCGCATTCAATTGGACAATAGCCAGCACGTGGTGCTGGGGCACATCTCGGGGAAGATGCGCAAACGCTTCATCCGCCTCACGGTGGGTGATCGTGTCCGGGTGGAGATGTCGCCTTATGACATGAACAAGGCACGGATCACCTACCGGCTCGGGTAGTTCTTCCTCCGGACTGATCCCGACCGGTGGATCGCGGAGCGCGGCCCACGCCCCAAGGTTGCCTGAAGACCGCTGGATCCAGCTCAACGGGTCAATACCAGAACACGCACTGGCAATCGATGGGCTGGGGACCGTAGGCGGTGCGCATTTCGTTCGACCAGGGACCAAAGCTCGCGGAGAGCTGGATGGCGGCGATGCTGTACATCGCGTAAATGCCGTCGTCGACGCCCTGGTTTTTCACGTCCACTTCAGAGACATTGCCATCGGGATGAAGTTTGAATTGAATCACGACCTTGCCGCGAAATTCCCCGGCAAACTTCTGCGCCTCCAACGTCGCGTACCAGCGCTCTTGGACCGCCGCCCACATTCGTGCGCCGTAGTCTCCCATGGGACCCCGCTGGACCGACACGGAGGCGATTCCGTGCCGCTCCACGCCGCCGTCCTGTTTCATCTGTTGCCCCACGAGGATCCCCTTGTCCCGGCGAGCGTCGGCCAGGCTTTTCCGCGCGCTACGGCGGGTGGGCCGCGGTTCGTCCGGGGGCGCTGGCGCGGACTGCTCAACCTGGGGTGCGGGTGGCGGCGCCGGTTGCTGGGCCGGGCGCGGCGGGGTCACCGGGCCGGGCTTGATCATCGCCAACTGCACTTCGTCCTTGGGCCGTGTCTCCGGTGGTTTTTCGGACACCGGGGATGGGCGTGAAATCGGCTTTTCCGGCTCCTTTGGCTGTACCGCCACTGGCTTGTCGGGCGCCGGCGGCGGGGGAGTGATCGGGGGCTTTGCCGGGACCGGGGGCGGCGCCGGCGGCACCACTTTTGCTTCCTGAGGCGGCCGGTCGGTATCGGCCAGATCCACTTCCGGTGGTGTTTTTGGCTGTGTCTTGATTCTCGGTTTGGGCTTTTCCGTGTCGAACAACTTCGGGAACCTTTCCTGCGTGCCACCGATGAACGGCTGATTCAACTCTGGATTCGGTGCCGCCACATTTTGCGCCAGCGTGTTCGCCGTGCTTTGAAAGCGGGCATCCTTGGGCTTTTCGTCAACCGCCAACGCCGGGTCCACCTCGATGAAGGAGAGCGGAATTTCGTATTCGTCCGGCTTGGGTGGGTAATCCGGGGACAACGGTTCAGGCGGAGTTTTCTGCGCGATCCATTTCGGCGGCACCACTGCCGAACGCAGCCAACGGGGCTGCCAATCGGGATGATTCCGGAGAAAGGTCGGCACCGCCGTCCACAAGACCAGCAACAAGACATGGATCGCCAGCGACAAGGCCAAAGTCCACCCGACCGGCGCCTGCCACCAGCGTCGACCAGGTTTCGTTATCCAGGGCAATGTCATGCGCTCGTGCTGGTCGCACGATGCGGCAAGGAGGGTGTTTGCGCAAAGTGAACCGGGAACGATTCCAATCGCATCGCCGCCCTCACGCCGCCTTCGCCCGATCCGCCACCCGCCACAGATACCACGCGGCCGTCGTCCGATGAGGCGCCCAGCGCTCGCCGTACGCCGCCAATTCTTTGGGCTTCGGCTGCTCCGCCCGGCCAAAGGCATGCATGAATCCCTGCCGCACCCCGAAATCGTCCACGGGCAGGACATCGGGTCGACCCAGCTGAAAAATCAGCAGCATCTCCACGGTCCAACGTCCGACGCCCCGGCATTCGGTCAGACGTTCAATGATTTCCTCATCCGACAGGTGGACAATTTTTCGCGAAGTCGGAACGACGCCTGCCTGCGTTTTCTCGGCAATGTCCCGGATAGCCCGCACCTTGGCTTGCGAGAAGCCGGCGGCACGAATGGCATCATCGGTCACACCCGCCAGATCTTCCGGCCGGGGGAAACGCCGCTCGGGAAAATGGGCCAGGAAGCGCCGCAGAATCGTCTCGGCCGCCGTTCCGTTCAACTGCTGGTGGGCCACGGCGCGGATCAGCGATTCAAACGGGGACCGTCGTTTCTCGGGTATCAGCGTACAGGTACCGATCTCCCGGATCGTGCGCTTCAGCACGACATCTGATTTTTTCAAGTGTGCCAAGGCCTCAGGACTCATCGCCGATGACTCTATCACCGGCCGGCACCGGGGCACGGAAACTCGACGGCGAAGCAGAACAATCAAACGGCACCCCCGGCGGCAAATCCACTGGACCAAGCCCACTGAAAATTATAGCCGCCGAGCCAGCCGGTGATGTCCACCACCTCGCCAATGAAATACAGACCGGGCACCTGCCGGCATTCCAGGGTCTTGGAACTGAGGGCGTCCGTGGCGACGCCGCCCACCGTCACCTCCGCCTTGGCGTAGCCTTCATCGCCCGCCGGTGCGACTTCCCAAGCATAAATTCTCCGCGCGAGTCGATCGAGCGGCGCCTGGGGGATTTCGGCAATGGGGCCCGGAGGAATATCCGGATCCATCGCGGCCACCAACCGATCCGGAAGATGCTGACGCAGCAGCGGGCGCAATTCCCGCCCGCCCACTCGGTTCTCGCGGAACACCCGCAGGAGATCCAAATCGGGCAGGAGATTGAAGCGCGCGCGTTGTCCCGGCTGCAGGTAGGATGAAATCTGCAGCACCGCCGGTCCGCTCAGGCCCCGGTGGGTGAACAGCACATTTTCGCGAAAGCCCGGCGCTTCGGTATTTCCGTCGGCGCCGAGCGACGCCACGCACTCCACCGCGATGCCGCTGAGGGCACCGAACGTTTTGAGATCCGCCGGCCCAAAGGTCAACGGCACCAGCCCTGGACGGGATGGAACCAGCGGCACTCCGAACTGCTCGGCCACCCGATACCCGAACGGCGTGGCCCCCAGTTTCGGAAAGGACAACGCGCCCGAGGCGATCACCAGGGAATCGGCCGTGAATTCACCGGCGGCGGTCGTCACCACCCAGCCGCGTGCCGAGGTCCCCTCGCCCTCGGCCCGACGGACCTCCAGAATGCGAATCTGGACCCGGAGGGTCACCCCCGCATCACTGCATTCGGATTCCAGCAGCCGCAGAATCTCCTTGGAACTGTGATCGCAAAAAAGCTGCCCGTGCCGGCGTTCGTGCCACGCAACGCCATAACGCTCGACCAGGGCGAGGAAATCCGCGGATCGATAGCGGGCCAGCGCCGACTTGGGAAAATGGGGACTGCCCGAAGTCACGTAGTTGGCCGCCGTGACGCTGAGATTGGTAAAATTGCTGCGCCCGCCCCCGGAAATCAGGATCTTGTTTCCTGGCCGGACATTGTGCTCCAGCACCGCCACCCGGCGACCGCGTTGTCCCGCCGTGGCGGCACAGAAGAGACCGGCCGCCCCGGCGCCGATCACAAGAACGTCGAAATGATTCAATCTAAAGCTTCTTGATGCCCCGTCGCCCGAACTCCGCCAGGGTCCATTCATACTCGGCGACGAGTTGATCCACGACCGAATGTTGCTTCAACGCGCCCGGCAGGACTTCCCAGGTATAGGTTTCCATTTCCAGGTGGGCGCACCGCCCGGGGTGGGCTGCTAGAATATCGAGCAGCCCGATTAGGTGACCCGAGGTGTTGTCGAAGAGCGGGGTGGGTTGACTGTGCAGCGGGATGTGAAAATGAATGCGCCATTCTTTGTTGGCGATCCCGGGTTGGCTTACATTTTCGGCGAGGGCCACGTCCAGGTCCCGGTAACGCTTCAATGAACCATTTGGGTCTCGCTCGATCACTTGATGGAAATAGATGTCGTCGGCGAAAGCGGTGAGCGCATGTTGCGCGGAGGCCGTGGGTGTTACTTTCAGGGCGGAACTGAGGTGAATCTTGCTGATCTTAACCTCGTTCTCACGGAAGCGGCGCATG
>JAYTHD010000395.1:0-13943 GCA_043732975.1 Verrucomicrobiota bacterium | reverse complement strand
GATGCAGAGGGCGGTCTTGGAAGCGCCATCGCGATCCACCAGCGTTTGCAGCGGCAACGTGCGTTGATTCCGGCCGGCAGCAGTGATGAGAGCTTTGCGTATATTCATCCAACGGGCCGCCAATCTCGCAGACGGAATGAATGAGGAAAATCACATTCCGGGAATCGGCCGGAGATCGCCAGGTCCACCTTGACCCACCGGGGAGCGTTGCCGGAGCTTGACGGGATTCCCATTCGGATTCGAGCGGATGAACGTGAGACAAGCAGGCCCAGCGGATCGTCCGGTCGTGCTCCTGACGGGAGCCAGCAGCGGGCTCGGACTCGCGTTGGCGCGTCAATTGATGGATTGTGGATATCGCTTGATTCTGACGTCGCGGCCGGAATCGCTGGACCGCTTCGGACGGGAATCCATCTCCGAATCCGAGTTTGTTCACCTGCGTGCCCTGGACGTCTGTTCCGCCGCTCAGCGGAAAGCGCTCATTGAGGAAATTGTCGAACGGTGGGGCGGTCTCGACATTCTGATCAATAATGCAGGGATCGCCTATCGCACCGTGGTGGAGCATTGGGATGACGACGCCTGGACGACGATCATGGAGACGAATGTGCGGGCGCCCTGCGAGCTGATCCGACTCGCACTTCCGGGGATGCGCGATCGCCGCCGGGGACGGATCCTCAACGTCTCGTCCGTGGGCGGCATGATGGCGATGCCGACCATGTCGCTCTATTCCGCGGCCAAATTTGCCCTGGAGGGCGCGACCGAGGCGTTGTGGTACGAGGTGCGACCGTGGAACATCCATGTGACCCTCATCGAACCCGGATTCATCCGCAGCGATTCCTTCCGCAACACGCGATTCACCGGCCAGAGTTTCCGCAGCGCGATGACGGAGGAGGATCCGTATCATCACCAATATCAGCATTTGGCGGACTTCATCGAGATGCGGATGGATCGGTCGTGGGCCACTCCGGAGAGCGTGGCGCGGAAGATGGTGGAGACGCTGCAACATCCCCACCCTCCCCTGCGCCAATATGCGACACCCGATGCCCATCTCTTCGCGTGGCTGCGGCGCCTCCTGCCGCGGCGGTGGTATCACCTTTTGCTGTACCGTTGCCTGCCCCACGTGCGGTTCGATGATCTGCCGCGACCGTGAAGGGGTCGTGATTCGGAAAAAAAAAGGCCGCACGAACACGTGCGGCCGGAGATCAGATCGCGATGGGCGAACTGGTTATTTCATCAGCTTCAGGAGCGTATCGGCCATCTCACTAGGCGTGGCGGCGACGCCGATGCCGGCGGCGCGGAAGGCGGCGAATTTCGCTGCGGCCGTCCCCTTGCCTCCGGAGACAATGGCGCCGGCGTGGCCCATGCGGCGGCCCGGAGGTGCGGTGGCCCCCGCAATGAATCCGGCAACCGGCTTGGTCCCGTGTTGGGCGATCCATTCCGCCGCCTCCTCCTCCCCGGAGCCGCCGATTTCGCCAATCATGATGATGCCATGGGTGTCCGGATCCGCCATGAACAGGCGGATGACATCGAGATGGGACGTGCCGTTGACCGGGTCCCCGCCGATGCCGACGCAGGTGGATTGCCCGACGCCGCGGCTGGTCAGTTGGAAAACGGCCTCGTAGGTCAAAGTGCCGGAGCGGGAGACGACGCCGATATTCCCCTTCATGTGAATGTAACCGGGAGCGATGCCGATGCGGCAGCCGCCGTGCGAATCCTTGCCGGTGCCGGGCGTGACGACTCCCGGGCAATTCGGACCGATCAGGCGGGTCTTCCGGCCCTCCATGGCGCGCTTCACGCGGATCATGTCGATGACCGGGATGCCTTCGGTGATCGCGACGGCCAGTTCCATTCCGGCGTCGACCGCTTCGAGGATGGCGTCGGCGGCAAACGGGGGCGGAACGAAAATTGCGCTGGCCGTGGCTCCGGTTTGCTTCACCGCCTCGGCGACGGTGTCGAAAATCGGAACCTTGTTTTCAAAGAGTTGTCCGCCTTTGCCGGGCGTGACGCCGGCGACGATCTGGGTGCCGTAGGCCAGAGAGAGCTGGGCATGTCGGGCACCGAATGAACCCGTGATGCCCTGCACCAGGACCTTCGTATCCGCTTTGACGAGTATGGACATATAAGAATGAGAGAGTCGCGATGAGGGGTTCAGGCTTTGA
Source organism: Verrucomicrobiota bacterium (assembly GCA_043732975.1). Classification (GTDB taxonomy): domain Bacteria; phylum Verrucomicrobiota; class Verrucomicrobiia; order Limisphaerales; family UBA9464; genus CANIZL01. The sequence continues at coordinate 11,787 of JAYTHD010000395.1, read as the reverse complement.
CGGCGTGGACGACCTTTTGAGCCGCATCCGCCATAGTGTCGCCGCTGACGATGGTGAGTCCGGAACGGGCGAGCGTAGCCTTGCCGGCGAGCACGTTGTTGCCCTCCAGGCGGACCACCAGCGGCAGTTGGAGACCGGTTTCCTTTACGGCCTCGACAATGCCCGTCGCGATGACGTTGCAGTCCATGATGCCCCCGAAGATGTTCACGAAGATTGCCTTCACGTTGGGATCACTGAGAATGATCTTGAAGGCCGCGGACACCTGGTCCTTGCTGGCGCCACCGCCGACGTCCAGGAAGTTCGCCGGCATCCCGCCGTAATACTGGATGATGTCCATCGTGGACATCGCCAGTCCGGCGCCGTTCACGAGACAGGCAATGGAGCCGTCGAGCTTGATGTAATTCAGGGAATACTTGCTGGCCTCAATCTCCAGCGGGCTTTCCTCCGCCAGGTCACGCATTTCCAAAATGTCCCTGTGCCGGTAAAGGGCGTTGTCGTCGAGACCGATCTTGGCATCCACACAGACAATCGATTCCTTGCCGTCCGGACCTTCCACCGTGGCGAGTGGATTGATCTCCACCATCGAGGCGTCGCACTCCCACCAGGTTTTGTAGACGCCCATGATCAATTTCACCGCGGCGTTGAAGACATCCCCCTTGAGCCCCAGCCCGGCGGCGATCTTGCGGGCCTGAAACGGTTGAATGCCCACGGCGGGATCGACCCATTCCTTCAGGATCTTTTCCGGATGCTTGTCCGCCACCTCTTCGATTTCCACGCCACCTTCCGTGCTGGCCATGATCAGGGGCCGGGAGGTGGCGCGATCCAGCAGCACGGCGAGATAGAATTCCCGCCTGATCTTTTCCGCCGCGGCGACGAGCAGGGTCTGCACCACCCGGCCTTCGGGGCCGGTCTGCTTCGTGACCAGTGTTTTGCCCAGCATATTGCTGGCGAAATGGACGGCCTCGTCCACGGATTTCGCCAGCTTGACGCCGCCTTGGAATCCGTGGGTAAAGGTCCCTTTGCCGCGCCCACCGGCGTGGATCTGCGATTTGATGACAATGAGTTGGTGTCCTGCAGCGAACAGTTTTTCAGCGCTGGCCCGGGCCTCGGCGATCGTCTTGCAGGGGTCACCAGCGGGAACGGCGACGCCATACTGCTTTAAGAGTTGTTTGGCTTGGTATTCGTGAATGTTCATGGGAAATGCTGTCGGTGGCCCCACCGGATATCGGCGGACGCTTCCGCAAAACGGATCCGCCGGGCCGTGGGATGCGGGATTTTTAGCCGCGTTGGCCGATGGGAACCACCTTGAGGCCCACCGGACCGACGTAAACGGATTGGGGGCGGATCAGTCGGTTGTCCGCCAGTTGCTCCAGGACATGGGCGGTCCAGCCGCTGGTCCGGGCGATCGCAAAAATCGGAGTGAAAAGATCCGTGGGGATGCCCAGACTATAGTAAACGGTCGCACTATAGAAATCGACGTTGGCGTGCAGGCCCTTTTCCTTGAACATCAATGCCGCAATCCGCTCGGACATCTGAATCCACTTGGGCTCGCCCAGCTTGGAGGAAAGCACCTGCGCCATCCTTTTGAGATGTGGCGCCCGGGGGTCCAGCACCTTGTAGACCCGGTGGCCGATGCCCATGATCTTCCGCTTTTGCGCCAGGCATTCGTGGACATAGGCGTCCACTTTATCCAGCGAGCCGATTTCCTTGAGCATCTTGATGACGCCTTCGTTCGCCCCGCCGTGCAAGGGTCCCTTCAAGGTGCCGATGGCGGTCGTGATGGCGGAGTACATGTCACTCAACGTGGCGATGGTCACCCGCGCGCTGAAGGTCGACGCGTTCATCCCATGATCCGCATGCAGCACATAGCACATGTCCATGGTGCTTTCTTTTTCCGCACTGGGACGGACCCCGTCGATCATCCACAGGAAGTTGGCCGCCTCACCCAGGTGGCCGTCCGGAGCGACGAGCGGAAGACCCTGACGCGACCGGTGGAAATAGGCCACGACGACGGGGATCTGGGCAATCAATCGCAGGGCCTTGCGGCGTTGCGCATCCATCGTGTCATCGTCCGCCGTCGAATCATAGCAGCCGAGCGCCGAGACGCCCGTCCGCAAGGCGTGCATCGGCGGGCAGTCCTTGGGCAGCCGGGTGATGAGGTCGATGACGCCTTTGGGCAGATCGCGGAAGCCGGCCAGCGTGGCCTTGAGGTCGGCCAGCTCGTGGGCGTTGGGAAGATGGTTGTGATTGAGTAGATAGACGACCTCCTCGTAGGTCACGTTACCGGCCAATTCGTTGATATCGTAGCCGCAGTAGATCAATTGCCCGATGTCGCCGCGGACATCGCTGAGACGGGTATTGGCGGCGATGACGCCTTCAAGACCCTTGGAAGGGGAGGCGGCGCTGGCCGGCGCGTTGATAGGAGTACTCATGTGCAGAAAGGATCAATGACCGAAAGACCCCGCATACTGACCGGTTAAAGTCGTTTGGCAAACCCGAGCAGGGGCCCGATGAAGAATCTTTGATGCAGGGGCCCGTGGAGATCCGAGCGAGGCCTCTATGGCGTTGCCGAACGTCCGGCATTTACCCGCGGACCTTGCCCGGTCCGCCGGCGGACAAAGTGATCGAGACAATCCAAATCGGCCGCCCACACCGCAGCATCCACGGCGGTGGGTTGGGCGGGGAGATGGGATCGGATCGACTCAACCAGCGCGGGCGCCTCGCCGGCGAATAATCGCTGCAATTGCTCCACGATTCGGAAGGCCAACGAGGGCGGCGTGGAGTCGGTGTCCAGCACGACCGATTCCGGGACGCCGCCATGAATCCACCCGAGCGGCAGCGCCGCCGCACTGCGGCCCGGTTGCCAGCAGGTCCAGAGCAGGCGGGCCAGAGCCTGGTGGAAGGGACGGATTTCCCTGCCAAAAGGCCCGAAGTACCCCTGTTCGACCGGCCAACCGCAACCGGTTAGCAGAACGAGTTCATGACCGCTGTGCCGCCAGCCGAAATGGCGATCCGGTCCCAGCCAGACGCCCGCTCGGTTGAACTTCGGTCGCAATTCGCGAATCAAGGCGGCCTCACGGGCCAGGGCCGCAGATTCCGAGGCACACGTCTCCAGTTCGATGCGCACCACCCGGCGCAGGAGCCGCAGGTGTCGTGGTCGCAGACGCTCCGGATTGGCAATCCGGTAGCTGGCGAGGCGTTGACGCAGATTGCGGGCCTTGCCGACATAGACCACAACACCTGCGGCATCGCACATCAGATACACGCCGGGCTCCACGGGCGCCTGTCGAAAAAATTCCTGGCCCAACGCCGCTTCGAGGGGGCGCGGATCCGCAAACAACAACTGCTGCTGGCGCCCCACGCGGATACGAAAGCCGTTTTGCCGTTGGGACCAAGGAGAATCGGCAGGAAACCTGAGTCTGGCGCTCCGCGAATCCCCCGGCGCCGGCGATCACTTTTTGGAGACCTTTAATTCAAACCAGACTTCCTCGGGAGTGAGCCAGGTGGCAAAAAAGCGTTCATACAGTACCGGCTCCAGATTGATGATCGCGTTCAGCCAGCGCAGGACGGCAAAATTGGACATGTGAAAGCGCTGGGAGACGACGACAAATCGGGCAGGACTCTGATAGTTGGTGCGCTGTCCCAGCTTCCAGCGCTCGTAAAAGCGGAGCGAACGTCCCGTGATATCCTCGTAGTTGTCGAAGGAGCGGATACCGAAGGGGATTCGGTGATCCGGTTCGGAATAGAACTTGGTGCTCAGGAAAAACGGAACCCGCACTTCGATGCGGGCACCGGGCCGGCAGACGCGCCACAGTTCCGTGATGGTCCGGTTGAAACTCGCCATGTGTTCCAGCACATGCGAGGCATACACTTCGTCAAAATGATTGTCGGGGAACGGCCACGGCGTCTGGTTCAGGTCGCAAACCGTGTTCCCGCCGTAGTCGCAAATGTCGAGATTGGTCCAATCGGGGCGGATATCGGTGCCGCAGCCGAAGTTGAGACGGCGCGGATCCACGGAAGCGCGGGCAGGGTTGGCAGACGACACGCTCGGAGCTTGGCCGCTCCGGTGGACGATTCCCAGCCTTTCTACATTGCCGGACCGGCCAGCGGGGCGGTGGCGGGCCGGTTGGCTGGACGAACGAGGCGCCCGTCGGCTCCGGCAAATTCCGGCCTTGCCAGTCGGTGGCTGTTGCCTAAGTTTCTTTTCTCCCGTTGGGACCAATTCCTTCGGCTATTACTTATAAGCATATGGCAGTTACCGCTGTGGATCTCCGCAAAGGCATGGCGATCAAGTACAACTCGGACGTCTGTGTCGTCCTGGAAGTGACCCACCGTACCCCGGGCAACCTTCGTGCATTCGTGCAGGCGATTTTACGTTCCATTCGGAATGGCAAGTCGATGGATGTGCGGTTCAGCTCCGCGGAAAAGATTGAGACCGTCCCCCTCCGAAGTGATCGGATGGAGTACAGTTACAAGTCCGGTGACGACTATGTTTTTTCCAATCCGGAGACGTTTGAAGAGGTGACGGTTTCGCCGGATTTGCTCGGAGACGGGAAGGATTACCTGACGGAGAACGGATCGGTGACGATCACGTTTGTCGAGGACAAGGCGGTGGAGGTCGAGGTGCCGGCCAGTGTGATTCTGTTGGTCAAGAATGCGCCCGAGGGGATCCGTGGCGATTCCGCGAACAACGTCCAGAAACTGGTCACTCTCGAGACTGGCAAACAAATCAACGCGCCGCTCTTTATCAAAACGGGCGAGCGGATCAAGGTCGACACCCGCACCGGCAAGTACATGGAACGGGCCTGAGAAGTTCGACCGTGCCGACGGGTTGGGGCCGGATTTGGCCACCGATCAGGACCCGCTGCGGCGGGCTTTTTCGTGGGCGGGCCCCGGGAGAAACGGACTACTGGCGGGCGGTGGCTTGGGCAATCACCGATTGGAATCGCCCGGCCAGCACCTCGTAAGAGCAAAGTTCGCGGGCCTTGGCCGGGAGCCCGAGGCGGATCGCCATTTCGTTGGGATGTTCGTAGAGGAAGCGGATGCGTTCGGCCAGACGCTGCGGATACGAGCGATCCACCTCGCCGTCGTAATCCAGCAACATCAAATCCGGCAGCACCAGCGCTGCTTCGCCAACCCGGCTCGCCAGGATAAATCGTTCGGCCGCCATGTATTCCGGCAACTTGCCGGTCGTACGCACCTGTCCGGGCAGGTTGTTGGTCTGAGTCGACAAGGCGACATCCATCAGACGCAGATACTTGGGGACCTCGGCGTAGGGAATTCGGCCCGCAAAGACGATCCGCTCGAGCACGCCCAAACGCCGGGCCTCGTTGTGCAGCCAGTCCATGCCGTTGCCATCGCCAAGGATCAGGACTTTGATGGGCAAGCCCTGGAGATGGGTCAGGGCCTCGACCAGATCCCAGCCGTAGCAGATTTTCAACCGCGGACTGAAGACGAGCGAACCCATGAGTCCGGCAATGAACATGTCTGCCAGACCGAGTTGTTGGCGCAAGGCCGCGACGGCATCCGGGCGGGCGGAGGATTGTTCGGCATAGCCATCGCGGATCAGTTCAACCCGCCGGATGCCCAGCTTCTGCAGGTGCTCGCGGTGCCGGGTGCCGCGGACCACCACCGTGTGGGCGGAGCGCAGCCCGGAATGCTCGAGCCAACGGAGCAAGGGCAGGCGCCAGCCGGCGCCAATGCCGGAGCGTCGAGCCATGTCCACGATGGCGTCCCCGGTGTCGAGGATGAAGGGAACGCGATGCGATCGGGACCAGCGACGTGCCAGCGGGACGCCGGGCAGAGCGGTGTTCACGACGTAAAGCACGTCTGGCGAAAACGCCTCCAGTTCCTCCCGCCAACGCCGCCACGTTTGCCACCGACTTCCTTCCCGGAACAGGAATTGCGCCTGATCGATGGGATGGGTCCGCGCCAGACCCCGTGCGCGTACGGCTTCAATGCTGTTCGGACCCGCGTTGATCAGAAAGGAGACACGCGGCGGATTCATCGTCGCTTCGATTGAATCCGGGCCAGAACGCGCTCGTAGACCTCGAAGGTGCTATCCGCACAATGATCCCAGCTGAATTCAAGGATCGTTTTCCGGGCCCGCTCTCCCAGTCGACGGGCATCCTCGGGCTGTTTCAGTATTTGCTCGAGCGCGGAGTGAATCGTTCGTTCGTTCGCCGGATCGCAGATCAACCCATTGACGCCGGGATCCACCAATTCCGCCGCGCCGATGTCCCGGCCGATGATCACGGGCAGACCGGTGGCCATCGCTTCCGAAGCCACCATCCCAAAAGGGTCGTAATCGCTGGGATAGACAAACACGTCGACCGCCCGAAAGGCCTCCTCCGGATGGGGATCAAATCCATGAAACCGGATCCGGTTGCCGACACCCAGACGTTCGGCCTGGCTTCGATAGCTGGTGAAATCGGATCGCGAAACTACCAGCAGGTGCGCGGCGGGAAACGTGGCCAGCGCCCCGATGACCTGTCGCAATCCCTTGATGGCCTCACCCACGAACAACCAGGTCCACACCTTGGGCGGCAGATTGAACCGTTGTCGAAGCGTGGCACGTTCCGCGGGGTCGACGGCGGGCCGGAAAACGTCGCCATTGGTGCCGTGATGAATGACGGTGGAGTCCTTTTTCCACCCGTATTCGGTCCGGATCTCGCTTTCGAGAACCTTGGAAATGGCGATCAGATGACTGGCCCGCCGCTGCCGGTAAAAGGCCCGTTCCAGTGGAATGATCGACCTCATGAACCAGCGGGACCGTCGATGGTTGGCGGCGGATGCCCTGGCCCGGGCGGCGTTGCAAATGTGCCCCGTGATGATGTCCGCACTCCAGGAGGTCAGCCCTTGGGCGTGAATGAGGTCGCAACCGGATTGGCGGACCGCCCGCTCGGCCCCGGGAATGAAGCTCAATACGGTGGAAAATGCGTGGGCCCGAAAGGCCGGCACATGACGGTATTCCACACCCTCGATGGGGTGCGGTCCGATGGTGTTGGCGATGACGGTAATCCGGCAACGCCGCGCCAGTCGGCGCACGATTTCCACGCCGTAGCGGCCTTGACCAAAATTGACGTCAAAATCGTGAACGGCTATGGCGACGTGCATGTCCGGCAGGTTCAGCGGCGCGGACGGCGACGGTCGGGGGAGTCCGCCGGGCGTCGAAACAGGAAGCGTTTTGCGACCTTGGTCGGCTGATTGCCCGAAAGGGGATTGGTCGTGGTGGACCCCTGGGTTGCCGGCGGCGTCCATTTGGCCGAACCTCCGGAGCGGATGCGACCGGCGGACGCCACTTGCGCCGCCTGCGGGGCCGCCTGGGGAACACCCACCACAGGAGCGGCGGCCTTTCGCTCGGTGAGTCCACGGATGCGGTTCGACGGACCTCGCTGCGTTCGATCCTGCTTGTAGAGCGGCATCAAGCGGTTGGAAGTGATGAAGGAAACGAATTCATCGGCGACGTCCGCGGCTTCCTTGCCCGCCACGCTGACATATTTTTCGTAGTCCTCCACGAGCCGGCGCATGGAGCCCAGGAAGAACCACGACAACATGCCGCCCGGAATTCCCAGAAATGGCGAGCCGTAAATCATCGCCGGAGCCACCATCACAAACATGGAACCTGCGGGCAATCCGATCAGACCCAGCGGCGATCCTCGCAGCTTCCGCATCCAGGAAAAAGCATCCGTCATCCCCACCAACGTGATGGCAATCGTCAACCCGATGCCAAAGATCCCCATATCCACCACCATGCGGCCCAGGTCGCCGTCGATCGGTCGCATTTTGTAATCGTCGTAAAGATTGGCAAAAATCACCGGAACACCATGCCCGGCCCGGCCAAGGCCATCGCCCAAGGGGTGCTCGCTGAGACTGATCAGGGAGGGCGCAAAAACAATGTAGAGTCGATTCCAAAGAGTCTCCAGATCCAGTACGGAGCCGAAGCGCTCGATGACCCCGGACCCCTGCCAATAGAGAGCGGCCGCCAGCCCGGCGACGATGAAAGCGGGAGAATATCTCGCCAGGGCCGAATCCCGGCGATACCAAATTGCAAAACCCAGGCCGGCGACCAGGCCGCCCAAGGTGGATCGCGATCCGCTCAAGACCACCCCGTAGGCCATCAGCGCGCTGGCGCCCACAAGAAAAAGGCGCTCGAAGGTGCTGCATCCGGGATGAACCAGACGGGAGATCCCAAAGGTGGCGCAGTAGGCCATCATTCCGCCGAACGCCGCCGAGCTGACAAAAGTTGAAAACCTCCGGAAGACACCCCGGCCTTGGGAGTCGGAATAGAACTGATTCTGGAGCCGGAAGGTCATCTCGGGGTCATTCTTCATCATCTCCATCACCTCTTCCGTGGTTTGAAAGAGCGCGTAGAAGGCACACGTGACCCCGAGCACCATGAGGAGCCAGAGATGGACTTCCATCTGCCGGACTGACCGGGTCGTATGGTAGCCCAGCAGGAAGATCAGGGGGATGAAACACCAGGCCCGAAACGACGCCAGCGCGATCAACCAGGGAACGCCAAAGGGCAAAAGGACATAGGCGATCCCGAAGCCGGTCAGGACCTTCAACACCCTGCTCATGTTGCAGTCGGGAAATAGAGCCCGTCCGCGCCGCACCGATAGGACACAAAGAATCCAGGCCAGGGTCAGCGGGATATCAAACGCGAAGGTAACCCAGGGCGTCCGGAATTTGTATTTCAACCAACCCTGAAAAAAGCCGACGATGATGGCAAAAATGAACAGCAGGTTGACCAGCCGGTCATGGGCAAAGAGGTGCCAGATTTGAGCCAGCCAGCCCGCCTTCTCCAAGTCGGCCGGCATCGAAAACTCATCGTCCACCACGGAATCGAGATTCCCAGCCGTCGCTGTGTTTGCAATCGTGCGCATTTATTACAACTCAATCCAAGATTTCGATGCCCGGGATTCCGGATCTCGTACTGCCGGCGGGCTAACCACGGCCCAACGCGACTGGCCACCGTAGGCGAAACCGTCCGGAAAACCAATTTGTCGCGCGGCCACGTCGCGAACGAAGGGAGATCGCGATCCAGCGCCCGCCACGGCGGGTTCCGCTCGTCCAGGGAACGTCGATCGATGCGGCCTGTCTCCGTCCGGAGTTTCCGACCCATACGGGTTCGACAATGACCACATCCTGGCCGACTCTGTCCGCGTGTTCTTCAGATTCGATTTCGGCTGGGATTGGCTTCGCGGACGGGCTCTGATGGTACCGGCCCTGGGGGTTTTGGCCGGGCCGGTCTTAAGAGCGGACGAGTTGCGGGGTCTGGATCGGCTGGATTTTCGTACGGTCGTCCGGACTGCCAAGGCCCGGGTTTTTCCGGCGGTTGTTTTCATCAAAGTGGTCCGTGAAGACAATGAGCGCGGCGAGAAGCGCAGCCAGGAGGTCAGCGGTTCCGGGGTGTTGATCAGCACCAATGGCGAGGTGCTTTCCAATTGGCACGTTGTCGACAAGGCAACCGAGGTGCGTTGCTTGCTGAGCGATGGCCGCGCCTTTCCGGCGAAGGTCGTGGGCTCGGACAAGGATGTCGACGTTGCGCTTCTGCGCCTCGATCTCGGAACCGAGGAGCCCAGGCTGCCCTTCGCCCAATTGGGGGAATCCGCTTCGTTGACCGAGGGCGACTTCGTCATGGCGATGGGTGCGCCCTGGGGAATGAGCCGCAGCGTCAGCATCGGCATCATCTCCTGCACCCGCCGTTACCTGCCCGGCGCCAGTGAATACTCTTCCTGGCTGCAGACCGATGCGTCCATTTCACCCGGCAATTCCGGCGGTCCCCTGGTCAACACCGCCGGCGAGGTCGTGGGCCTGAACACGCGGGGCATGGCGGGCGGCGGCGGCGATCTCGGATTCACCGTCCCGATCGAGGTGGCGAAACAGGTAGCGGATCAAATGCGGATCCATGGCAAAATGGAGTGGAGCTGGACGGGATTGCAGTTGCAGCCGCTGCGGGATTTCAATCGGAACGTCTATTTTCCCGACAAGACGGGGGTGATCATCGCCGAGACGGATCCGGAGAGTCCCGCACGTCGCGCCGGACTTCAGGCAGGGGATCGGTTGGTGGCGCTCAACGGTGTGCTGGTCACGGCGCAGACACAGGAGGAAATCCCCGACGTCAACCGGCGTCTGGGCCTGCTCCCGAAAGGAGTGGCCGCACGATTGGAATACACCCGCAAAGGTGAGGCCCGAACGGCCGAGCTGACCCCCCGGGCCAAAGGCCGGGTGGAAGGCGAGGAACTGGCGTGTCGGCGTTGGGATTTTTCGGTCAAGGCAATCAATCAATTCGATAATCCCGACCTCTATTTCCAACGCCACGAAGGGGTCTTCATCTTCGGTGTGAAGTTCCCCGGAAATGCCGCCACGGCTGGGCTGACCCGCGAGGACATCCTTTTGAAAGTCGACGGCAAGGACGTCCGAACCCTGGCCGACGTAAAAGCCATCCACGAGGCGACCCTTGGCAAAGTGAGCGAAAAACACCGACTGGTGGTGTCCCTCCTGCGCAATGGCGAATTGCGCCAGGTGGTTCTCGACTTCAGCCGGGAATACGAAAAGGAATAAAAAAGGGCTCGCTCAAAATAGCTCAGGCGAGCCCTCTTCGCGAGCAGGGCAGCGTGACGGGCGACTTTGACCGCCGCCCCGGACCGGAACCTACCAACGCACCTTGGCCGGGAAGAACTCGGCGATGAGGTCCTCGTAGTACGGACGCAACGCCGTGGCCTCCGGCTTCCCGTGGCTCTTGGTGTACAGGTCGTATTGGTTGAACTTCAACACCCACGGGAGGTAATCCCGGTCCTGCTGGTTGAGCAGATAGCCGTACTCGTTCTCGCGGTGCCACGGATAAAAGCTGTGATACCGCAGCATATAGAGGCTCTCCATCGGCAGGTAGTCCTTGCAAACCTGATAGATGTACTCGTCGTGGCCCCAGGACAACTGGACGCTGTCGAGGCCGGCACCTTCCTCGTAAACACCGAGCCGGGTTTGGAACCGGGGATTGTTGTGGTCGGCGTTGGCTTCAAAAAAGCGCGGGAAAACAATCTTGTTGGAATGCGCACACCCGGTGGGAAAGGTGTCGCCCACCACCGCCCATTGCGGCTCACCCCAGAGACATAGGATCTTTCCCAGATCGTGGACGAAGCCGGTGAGAATCATCCAACGCGGCTGGCCATCCCGACGCAGCTGCTCGGCGGTCTGCAACAGGTGATCCAGCTGGGACATATCCGTGTCCGGATCACTGTCGTCCACCAACTGATTCAGGTATTCCGCGGCTTCCCAGACACTTTTTTGCATACGGTTGCGGCCGAGATACTCCGCCCGTTTGGCAAGGCCGAACTCGTAGGTCTGATGCAGGTGGTTCTGTCGATAAAACTCCCGCACCGTCGGCCGCGCATCGGCCTCGTAATTGCGAAACTCCGTTTCCTTCTTGGTGGGATCGGTGCCGACGATGGCCCGCTTAACCTCGGGCGATGCCACCGCTTGGGCCGGCTCCGGATAGCGGACTTTGAGAAAATCCTCCCATTCTTCCAGACTCTTCAACGGTTGATCAGCGGCAGGCGAATTGGCGATACTCATAGACGAAATCTCGTTCCTCGGGAAAAGAGCCGGAGAAAAACGGGGTGCAAGGCCCAATTCTTGGCAAATGCCGGAGCAATGGGGGCCGGGTCCGCATGGGATTTCCCCCTCGGCCTTCTCCGCACTCCCGCCACGGGCGTCAGGGTTGCACGTTCAGGCCGAAAAGCCGGTGATGCTCCAAAATCAGGTAGCGATCCGTCATGCTGG
>JAYTHD010000394.1:0-17540 GCA_043732975.1 Verrucomicrobiota bacterium | reverse complement strand
GTCATGAAGGCACGGGACATCAATGGCAGGCGAGTCCCAAAAATCAATCCAAGGAGCAGCAACAGCGCACCGCCAATCATAATCGCAAGGTCGCTATCTGGCACAAACTCCAGAGCGATGAAAATGGCCACGCCAGCCAGAATTCCAGCGGTGATTTGATGTAATCTTGTCATGGCGCGTGCGAAGGGGCCTAACAGTATAGTCGACCGCTGGGAGGCGGTTTTATTAATATGCCGACACTGAAGGAGGGGTTCGCCGCCACCTTGTAGCCAATGTTAATCCGGTAGCGTTTCATTCAACTTCCCCCGAGACCTTCTTCAAGGCCACCCTACCGAAGCCTCCGTACCGAGTCAAGGCTGCGCCAAACCGGTTCAGCGTGTCAAGCCGGCGCTTCGGGGCGGTCCTATTGATGCCGCATATGGATACCGCCCCCCCGAACGCCGCGGGCCAGAGGTTTGGAGCCCCGCGTTTACTCGGTCGGCGTGCGCCCGAGCCCGGACCGCCTGAAGGCGGGACTCCGAACGGGGGCAGTGTCGAGAGGCGCCCTCCTATTGATATGTCATGATCGGTCCTATTGTTCGTGGACGTCGGCGGACCCCGTTGGAGGGGCCGGCGGGAGCCAGACACGACAAAGAGGCGTCTCCCGCCGTCGCCAGCCCGCCTCCGTCCATTTGGCATCGAGGGTATAATAGCGGGCACCATCGCGCTGGCGTTCGTATTCGAAAAGGAAAGCCGCGGCGGGCTGGCCCTTGTGCTCCACCTCGGCTGTCGAACGTCGACCCTCCCAGGTTCCACCGTCATCGGTGTCCAATTGTTTCCAGTTTCCCACCAGGACGCCGTCGTTCAGGCGCCCCTCGATCTGGTAACGATTGTTCACGTAGGCCACCGCGAGTTGGAGTTGATTCGATCGAAACGATGCCGAAGTAATCGAGGCGAAGCGGTAGTCGCTGTTGGGATCAAAGCGCGCGACGACCTGCGTTCCCGCGGCCACGATGTCGAGGGAAACTCGTTTGCGCTGACCATCGGGATGGGTCGCCAGACAATTCCAGGTGCCACCCACTACAGTCGCCGCATCGGCCGGATCGGTCGGTAGTGCGAAGAACATGGGTTCGGCTTGATCCATTTCCCCGGGCGGCGGAAGTCTTCGCAGCTCGAATCGTGGGCCGGCCTTCACCGCATAAATCGGCACCAAGCCAGCCGGCCAAGGGCTTTGGTTCGCCATTGCCTGAAAGACTACATTCGGAGAAATCGCCCCGTCATTGGTTGCCCCACTGATGCGAGCCACAACCGACAGTGCCCCTTCATTCAGGTCCTTTTCCCGAACAACGGACACCCAATGCGGAGAAGTCCTGACGCCAGGCTCAACCTCCGCACCCCGCAGCCAAAGACTCAGCAGCAGCAGCGACGCCAGGGCACTGGAAGCAAACCTCGCCGACCTTGAGCGGTTGAAAATAATGACCTCATTCTCGCGTCGACCCGCAGCCACCGCAAGCCACTCGCCCGTCAGGTGTGAAACAGAAATCTTTTGTTGAAAGTATAAGACGCGATTTGACAGTGCTTGGGGTCCAGGACGGCCGACGGAGAAAGGGACGGGGGTAGTCCCCGGAGGCGCCGTGAATCCGGAGGAGTCCCCAGAGATCGTTCATTCTCCTCTCCGCGTCTCCGCGCCTCCGCGTGAGCCTTCCGACCATCAGCAGAATTTTGTCGCACACCCTCGCCCCCCGGAAATCCCGGAAAAACTGGCCGAGTTGGATTTGGCTGGCCACGCTGGCGAAACACCTTGTGAAAAGTAATGAACTCCTGTCCGCCATCGCTGTTGCGGCCGCCTTTCTCGCCATGACTCCCGTCAAAGGACAAACCAACGCGCCCAAACGCACGACACCGCCGGCCACACTACTCTCTCCGGAAATTAAATCCGACGGGAGTGTCACCTTTCGTTACCGAGCTCCGAAGGCGACGTCCGTGAAGGTCGTCGGACAATTCGGTCCCGAGACCAACTTGGTCAAAGCCGAAGACGGCGTCTGGTCGGTCAGTGTCCCGAAGGCGAGTCCCGGCGTGCATGAATACCATTTCGCGGTGGACGGCATCAACGTCATCGACCCGCAGAATTCCTGGATCAAGCCCCAGCGCTGGCCCGGTAGCAGCATTCTCCACATCCCCTCCACTCCTCCGGCACCGTGGGATTTGCAGGACATCCCGCACGGGGTGGTTCATGAGCACGTTTATAAATCCGCGGCCGTGGGAACCTGGCGCCGGTTGGTGGTCTACACGCCGCCGGGAGTGGGTCCGCTGACCCGGCTCCCCGTCCTGTATCTGGCCCATGGATTCAGTGACAACGAAGGCAGTTGGACCGTCCACGGCAAGGCCCATTGGATTCTCGATGCATTGATTGCCAGCAAAAAAGCGAAGCCGATGCTCATCGTCATGCCCGACGCCCACGCGCTCCCACCGAACGGGGCGTTCGACAATTACGCCCCCGCCAACACCGCCGCCTTCGAACGGGAGTTGGCCACGGACATCCTTCCCCTGGTGGAAAAGAACTACCGGGTGACCGCCAACCGGAACAGTCGCGCCTTTGCCGGATTGTCCATGGGCGGCCATCACGCGCTCAGTGTCGCCCTGAACCAGCATCAACTTTTCGGTTGGGTCGGTGCCTTCAGTTCCGCCCCGCCCTCGACGAACAGCGTCACCGCCGGACTCGCCCACCCCGAGTTGGTGAACAAGGATCTGAAACTGTTTTGGATCGCCTGCGGCAAAAAGGATTTCCTTTTCAAGCAGAATGAATCCTTCCACGCCCTGTTGAAGGAAAAAGGCATCCGCCACGAGTATCAAATCACGGAGGGCGATCATTCCTGGCCCGTGTGGCGGAATTATCTGGTGGAGTTTACGCCGAAGTTGTTCCGTTGATTATCTGCGTGAATCCGCGTGAATCTGCGGTTCCTCAACTCGAGCTTCCAGGCTCATCCAAGCGGTAACCAGTGGCCTTGCCGGGGGCGTCTGCCACGCTCGCGGAATGGCGTCGTCCAAATCGTTGTCGAAGTTCATCCGCCCACTGGTGCGCGGATTGCATGCCTATGTGCCCGGGGAACAGCCCCGGGCCTCCGGCCTAATCAAACTCAACACCAACGAGAATCCGTACCCGCCGGCGCCGAAGGTCCTCGCGGCCACCCGTGCGGCCGTCGACGGGCGCCTTCGTCTCTATCCCAATCCGACCGCCCAACCCCTGCGTGAACGTCTGGCGGCACTGCACGGGGTCCGGACGGAAAACATCATCCTTGGCAATGGTTCGGATGAATTGCTCGCGCTGGCGATTCGCACGTTTGTCGAGCCGGCCACAGCGACGTCCGGCTCCCGTTCGGTGGTTCAATTCCCGTGGCCCTGTTACTCGTTGTATCCCGTGCTGGTCGAGAGCCACGGCGCCACGGCACTCCGGGTCCCATTGCGATCCGATTTTGATCTACCCTCCGTTTCGGAACTCCGCCGCGGCCGGCAGTGGGATTTCCGCGCCGCCCTGACCTTCATCACCACTCCCAACGCACCGAGCGGACGGACCTACTCGCTGGCGCAACTGGACGCGCTGTGTGCCGCCCAGCGGGGATTGGTGGTGCTCGACGAAGCGTACGTGGATTTCGCCGAGGCCAACGCGATGGAATTGCAGCAAAGGCACCCGCACGTTCTGATTTCGAGGACCTTTTCCAAAGCATATTCGCTCTGTTTTCAACGCGTCGGTTATTTTGTCGCTCATGCAGAATTGATCGCCGCACTCGACGCCATGCGGGACAGTTACAATGTCAACGGTCTGGGCCAGGTGGCGGCCCTCGCGACGCTGGCCAATCTGCCCTATTACCGCCGGAATTTCGCCCGCATCAAAGCCACCCGTGACACCGTGCGGCGTGAGCTAACCGGCCTCGGCTGGCAGGTGCTGCCGAGTGGAACCAATTTCATTCTCACCAAGCCCGCAGCCCGTCCGGCGAAGGAATGGCTCGAAAGGCTGCGCGCGAAAAAGATCATCGTGCGCTGGTTCAGCGCGCCGGAGGTGAGCGACTATCTCCGCATCACCATCGGAACGGAGGCAGAAATGGCGAAATTCCTGTCGGTAGTGCGCAACGCCCGTTCCTGATGTCGCCGGGGCCGCTCAAGCAGTAGTCGTCGAGGGCACGAGGCGCTAAATCTGGACGCGCACTGCAAACCAAGAAGTGGAGTAATTCGAGACGGTGACGTTGCACCTCGTTCCCAGGTTGCAGCCCCGAAGGAATTGGCGCCTTCTGCCGTCGGCGATCTACAGTCAAATTCCTTTCCGGTGGCGGGACATTCCCGCATTCTGTCCGGCATCTATGGCTAAATCTCAGTATCGGTTCTGCGTCGGCCCCTGGAATTTCAGCGTCGGGCAGGATCCCTATGGTCCCCCGGTGCGGGAGGAAAAGTCCTTTGAGTGGAAACTGAAGGCGCTCGGCAAGCTCGGCTTTGAGGCGATGATGTTTCACGACGACGACGCCGTGCCGGACATCGACAGCAAGACCCACAAGCAGGTCATCAGCGAGGCGCGCGGCCTCAAGAAGCGGCTCGACGATGCCGGCGTGATTGCCGAGATGGTGGCCCCGCGGCTGTGGTTTGCACCGGAAACGGTCGACGGCGCGTTCACCTCCAACAACAAAAAGCACCGACAATACGCCATCGACCGCTCCAAACAGACCTGCGATATCGCCCGGGAATTGGACACCGACATTCTGGTGCTCTGGCTCGCGCGCGAAGGCTCGTATTTGCGGGAATCGAAATCGGCGGGCCAGGCCACCGAGCATCTGGTGAACGCCTTCGACGCGTTGCTCAAGCACGACAAAAAAATCCGCCTCGCCATCGAGCCGAAGCCCAACGAGCCGATGGATCACGCTTATCTGCCCACCATCGGGCATGCCCTGGCCCTGGCCCAGTTGACCCGCGACGCCAAGCGCGTCGGTTGTGTCATTGAGTCCGCCCACTCGATGCTCTCCGGGCATGATCCGGCGGACGACATCGAGTTTGCGATGACGTTCAAGAAGCTCTGGTCGCTCCATCTAAATGACCAGAACGGCTTAAAATACGATCAGGACAAGCCGTTCGGTTCCGCCAACCTGCGCGTCGCCTTCAATCAGGTCCGCGCCCTCGAACGCACTGGCTACGGCAGTAACGGCGAATTTGTCTGCTTCGATGTCCATCCGTTCCGCACCACGCGCGAGGAGCATTTCCTGCAACACCTGGCCAATTCCAAACGGACGTTTCTTCACCTGCTGAAAAAGGCCCGCACCTATCCGGAAAAGGAAGCCGCCAAGCTGATCGAGGATCGCAACTATCAGGATCTCGACCAACTGGTTCTGGAACATCTGATGGGCGTGTAGGCGGACGGGAGCGCGGCGGATCTCTTGCCCGATGAAGACCAATGCCTACAAGCCCTGGCTGGTGGGAGCATTGGTTTTTCTAATGACCGTGTGGCTCCTGCGACCCGCAAAGCCGCGCTTCCTTCGCGTGCCGGCGCGTGGTGCTGCACCCGCTTGGAATTTCGCCACGCTCGAGGGGAAGCCCCTGAGTTCGACGAATTATACCGGCCAGATCGTCGTGCTGAATTTCTGGGCCACCTGGTGCGGACCGTGCATTCGCGAAATGCCCGAGCTGGCGGCCTTCCACCAGGCTCATCGCCATCAGGGCGTCACGGTGATCGGCGCCTCCATTGATGAACCGCCCGAGCCGGCACTGCGCGACTGGCTCCGGCAATCCCCGCCCCCCTACCCTGTCGGCATTGCCGATCCGTGGTCACGCGAGGCTTTTGGCGGCGTGTCGCAGATTCCCGAGACCTGGGTCATCGGCCCGGACGGCCGGGTGGCGGCGCGTTATCTGGGACCCATTTCGCAGGAGGAATTGGAAAGGGCCATCGCCCCCCTGCTCCCGGCCGCCGGCACCAACACCGCCGCCGCACGACCCTGACCTTCCCATGCTGCACGTCCTGCGCATCAAGAATCTCGCTTTGGTGGCGGAGTTGACGCTCGAATTCGGTCCCGGTCTGAACGTCCTCACCGGTGAGACCGGCGCGGGAAAATCCGTGGTGCTGGGCGCGCTCAATCTGGTGCTGGGCCAGCGGGCGGATCGCGGCGCCCTTCGAGCCGGCGCCGACCAGTGCACGGTCGAGGCCGTCTTTGGGGTCGGACAACTCCGGGCGACCCTGGCCCCATTTTTGGAGGATAATGGTCTGGAGCCTTGTGGCGAAGACCAACTGATTCTGAAGCGCTCCTTCTCTGCGACCGGCACCAACCGTCAGTTCGTCAACGGTTCACCCACCACTCTGGCCACTCTGGCAACGCTTGGCGCGTGGCTGGTCGATCTCCACGGACCGCACGAGCATCAATCTCTACTGCAACCGGCACGGCAACTCGCGATCCTGGATGCCTTCGGGACGTTGGAACCAGCGCGAAAAAACCTCGCCGAACGAGTCCGCCAACGCGCGGCCATCGAGGAATCGCTGGCGGCGTTGGTCGTCGATGAGCGCACCCACGCGCAACAGATCGACCTCTGCCGTCACCAGGTTCACGAAATCACCGATGCCCGCCTGCGTTCCGGAGAAGATGTCGAAGTGGAGGCCGAACATCATCGCGCGCACCATGCCGCCCGGTTGGTGGAATTGAGCCAGATCGCGCTCGACGCCCTCAGCGAAAGCGAGGATGCCGCCGTCACCCGACTCGCTGTCGTGGGCCGGACGCTGCAGGAACTCGCCCGGATTGATCCACCGGCCCAGGAACTGGTGGAACTTCATCAGCAATCCGTCAGCCTGCTGCGGGACCTGCAACACACCCTCACGACCTACAGCGAACGGGTCGAGGTGGAGCCGGGCCGGCTCGCCGAACTCGAGCAGCGCCTGAGCCTGATTCAGTCGCTGAAGCGCAAATACGGGCCGACCCTCGACGATGTCCTGGCATCGGGCACGGCCGCGAAGGAGCGATTAACGGCTCTGGAGGGCCGCGCGGAGGAAGTCGACCGCCTGGAGGCACAGCGGGAAAAATTAACGCACGAGTTGCAGACCGCAGCCCGGGCACTTTCCAAATCGCGAAGTGCGTTGCTGCCGCGCTTGGTCCGTGCAGTGAAGGCCGAATTGGCAGTGCTGGGCTTCCGTCAATCGGACTTTTCGGTGGCTCTGGAATTTCATCCGGATTCCGTGAACGCCGCGGGAGGGGACACCCTGGAATTCCAGTTCGCTCCCAATCCCGGTGAACCTCCTCGCCCACTCCGCGCCATTGCCTCCAGCGGCGAATTGGCGCGCGTGATGCTTGCACTGAAGACCGTTCTGGCGGCGGAAGACGAAGTGCCGGTCCTCGTCTTCGATGAAGTCGATGCGAACATCGGCGGCGAAACCGCGCACGCGGTCGGCCAAAAGATGCGGCAGATCGCCGCGCAACATCAGGTCCTGTGCATCACCCACCTGGCCCCGGTGGCGGCCCACGGCGACGCCCATTTCGTGGTCAGCAAATCCGTCAGCGCCGGCCGTACCGAAACCCGGGTGATGCCCCTGCAGGGCGACAGTCGCATCGAGGAACTGGCGCGGATGCTGGGCGGAGGCCCGGCCGCCAAGCGTCACGCGGAGGAGTTATTGGATTCCCACAAAAAGCGGAACCGGGCCGGTTAGCCTTGATCGCGTCACCGTCCCGTCTGGCTCAACAGAAACGCCAGCAAGTGGTTGAAGGAATCGGCCGGAATCACCTCGGCAAAATTGTCGGGCATTGGCGACACCGGCGCCTGTGAGCGTTGCTTCACGTCCGCCTTGGGCACGGTGAACTCCTGACCCGCACCATTGGCCAGGACCAGCAGCGCACCCTCTTCCCGGCGGAAAAGTCCGCTGACGGATTCGCCATCCTTCAGATTCAGCGTGGTGAGGTGAAAGGCATTATCCACCAGACGATTCGGATCGAGAATGTCCTCGCACAGCCGATCGAAACCGCGATTGCCGATGCCGTCGAGCTGCGGGCCAACCAGCGCTCCGGTATCCCCGATGCGATGGCACGGGGCGCAATTCTTCAAAAACACCTCCCGGCCTTCCACCGCACGGCCGCCGCCCGCCTTCGCCTTGTAGAGGGCGTAGCCATCACGGCGGTCGGCGATGACCTTGTCGCGGGCGTCGTCGGAGGCGGGAAGATCCTTGGTCAGGCGAGCGATGCGGCCCTCCCAATCCGGCGGATTGGCCGCCCGCAGCCGATTGCGCGTGCCCATAAACTGAAGCAACCGGGCGGAGGCCACACCCTGCTCCACCGCGCGCAGGAACGCATCTGCACCCGCCGTGGTGCGGGCCAGCGACAGGCCCCAACTCTTTTGAACCCGATCAGAGGCGGTCTTGAATCCGGCGAGCACAGCATCGCGTGCCGGCGCGGAATTCTGCTCGGCCAGCAGCACGCCCAGGGCCTCCCGCAGGGCGCCCGCTGTGGTCGGATCATTGAACACCGGAATGAATGCCGCGATGGCGGGCGCGGGATCCAGGATCAACGCCGCCTTGGCGGTCGCCGCCCGGGTCTCGGGCTCGCCGGCCGGCCGGAGCGTCTCGGCGCGGAATCGTTCCGCGTGCGCCGTGAGCTTGAGCCGGCCGGCCAGATCCGCCGCGGTGCTCAGCGGATTGGCACTCGCGCGCAGACCGACCGTCGGAAAAGGAATCGCCGCCGACTCCAGTCGTCCAATGGCCAGCCACGCGTACGCCGAACCGGTGTCGCCATCGGTTACTTCCAGATAAACGCGCCGCGCCGCCAAACGGGAAAGGTCCCATGAAATTTTTTGCGCCACATCGCTGCGGGGAGGCGCCGCGGTGAACAAAACCTCGCGGGTGTCCGCGGCGCAAAGTTGAACCGAATTGCGCTGGAGCGCCGGCTTGTCCGGAGGTCCATCATGTCCGCAAAGCCAGAAACTCAATTGAGCGGGCGCCGCAAATACCGGCGACCGAAGCACGCCCGTCATCGCTTCCCCACCTGGCAGACTCGACAAGACGCGACCGCGGGTGCCATCCGCGAAGGCCCGCTCTTCGAAATCCCAGAAGTGCACCGTGGGCGCGGCATCTTCGTTGGGTAAGTTCTGCCATCCCGCGGTCATGTCCGGCTGCGCGAGCAATTGGGACACCAGATCGGAACCCCAATCCTGCAGCGATCCGGGCAGTGAAATGCCCCGCTGGCGGAGCCCCTGATCCACGGAGTTGAACAGGCTCAATTGCGCGGTCAGGCTGCTGTGGGCCTTCGCCAGCGCCGCCAGTTGCGGCAGATCCGCCTCGGGCGCATACCGGGCCGCGTGCTGGAGCACCGCGGCCTGCCCGGCGGCATCCAGATCCAGCGTCGCGAAATTGCGCAACAGGAACGCACCCGCGGCCGGTGACGCCACGGCCGGAACCACATCGCCCAGAAACTTCGAATCCGTCACGGGCCACGTCGCCGACATCACCCGGTCAAAAATCGCCGTCTCGGCCAGATGATCGCGCAGGGCCTTGCGCACCGCGTAAAGCAGGTGGGTGTCGGCCGCCGCCACCTGACCACGCAGGTCCAGCAGTGACCGGATATTCTCATATTCCCGATGATCGCTCAGCACCTCGACCGCCAGGCGCACCACCCGCGGATGGGCATCCTTCAACATGCCCCGGGCCACGGCGGCCGCATCCCGGCGGCTCCCCGCCCGCAGCAACCGCAATCCATGCGCCCGCAGCAGCGGGTCGGCATCGGCCAGCAAGGCATCCGCGGCGCCCTCGCCGCCGGGCAATTGCTGCCGCGCGGCGGCCGCGTGGAGCCGTTGGAGTTGGTTGGCCTTCGAAGCGACCGCAGCGTCCAATTCCGGCACGGCCGACGCCCCGAAGCGATCCACAATCTCCGCCTCGGCGAGCAACCGCCGATTCAAGCTCCCCGAACCGAGTTCCCGCACCAGACCGGGCAAATCATCGGCCAACGCCGGGGGACGCAACGCCTTTCCGGTGGGCACCACCCGCCAGATCCGGCCGCGTTCCCGATCCCGACCCGGATGCGTCAGCGGCACTTCATAGTGTCCAATGATGCGATTATAGAAATCGGCGATATAAAGCGCGCCGTCCGGGCCAAAACAATCATCCACCGGCCGGAACCAGGGATCCGTCGTGATCAAAAAATCCGGTTGCTCCACCGCCTTCGGAGTCGCGCCGATCCACTCAATGCGATCGCGATTCAGCCGGCTGGTCATCACGTTGCCAATAAACGTGTTTTCCTGGTATTCCGCGGGCCACAATTCGTCGGTCACATAGACCAGGCCGTCGATGGCTGTCGATCCGTGCGCGTGCTCAATCATCGCGGGCGCAAAGCCCAGTCCGTCGTGCGGTTTGCCAAAGCTGGGATAATACCCGCCCGCCAACAACTGGTACACCGGCGCACTGTGGCAATCGCTCGAATAGAGATCGCCCCAGGTGTCCCAGCCCAGGCCGAAGGGATTCACCTGACCGTGCGTGTGCTGTTCGATGTGGGAGCGGTCCAGGCGCATCCGGTACGTGTTGCCCGAATTCATATCCACATGGCTGCCGTCACCGGCTGTGACGTGCGAATCGTTATTGTAGCCGTGAGTCGCGTAGAGCCAGCCATCGAAACCGCGCCGGAAGGACGCCTGGTTGCCATGGGTGTCGCGCGAGTGGTCAAACGGCCCGTAGAGCACCGTTCGCTTGTCCGCCTTGCCGTCGCCGTCCGTGTCCTCCAGCAGCCAGATGTTGGGAATGCTCCAGACCACCGCCTTCCAATGTTTGTCCGCCAGCCGAAACGGATATACCCCGATGGGAATGTTCAATCCCTCGGCAAAAGTCGTGACTTTTCGCGCCCGGCCGTCCGGTCCGAAGTCCTCAAAAATCATCAGCCGATCCCGGCCGGTGCGCGTCGGTGGAGCCGGCCACGGATACTCGATGCTGGTGGTGGCCCAGAGCCGCCCGGTGGCGTCAAAGGCCAGGTTCATCGGCTTGTTGATGTCCGGTTCGGTCGCCACGAGCTGGATTTCAAAACCCGGCGGCAACTGGAATTTCGCGCGCTGTTCGGCGGGCGTCAGCGGATCCGTGGCGCGCACCCCGGCGGCGAAGGGATCATCATCCCCCAGGACGGAGCCGAGACAGCCAGCGAGGAGGGCGACAACCGTTGCCCGGCGCGCCCGTGGGGAGATAAGCGAAATCAACATGTGCGGAGTCGAGGCCATTCTGACATGGAATGGAGGAAACGCACGCGGCACAGTGGTTAAAAAGTGGCGTGGACCCCGGTTCAATTCACTTGGGTTCCACGATGGTGGCAACGGATCCGCCGCTCGGGGCCGGGCCATTGGTTGTCGAAGGAAGCGGACTGCCCGGGCGGCGACGGCACAGGAGATACAGTCCCACGCCCGCAGCGAGCACCACGGCACTGGCCGTTTGTCCCGGGGTGAAAACGCCCGAGATCGGCCGCGACGTCACCCCGTAGTCGCCCCGGAATAATTCGACGAAGAATCGAATGCCGGCGTAGCCGATGAGGTACAGCGCCGAGACCTGCCCGTCGAAGCGACGCCGGCCGTGAAACCAACTCAGGCCCAACGCGAGCCCCAGATTCAACACCCCTTCGTACACCTGGGTCGGGTGAACGGGGGTCAGCGGAAAGAGCGGCGTGTTGTCCTTGGCGAATTCGTGCGGATAGGAAATGGCCCATGGCATTGCGCTGGGACGCCCATAGCAGCAGCCATTGATCAGGCATCCGAGCCGGCCAAAGACATGTCCCAGAGCCACGCCGGGCGCGAGGCAATCCGTGACGCGCCAGAGCGGTAGCTTGAGCCAAAGGATGCGCAGGATGGCCACCGCGGTGGCCAGAAATAGACCGCCATAAAACACGAGCCCGCCCCGCCAGATGGCGAACGGTTCCGTCCAGGGCGCCTCCGCGAAATCCCTCTTCCAATAGCTCACCACGTAGAAGAGGCGGGCGCCGACGAGTCCGCTGACCAGGATCCAGGGAAAGACCAGTTCATAGATTCGATCGGGATTGATCCCGGCCGCCTTGGCCCGGCGCGCGGCGAGGCTGATGCCCGCGATAAACCCCAGCCCCACGAGGATGCCGAAGGTATGAATGGTGAAGCCACCCAGAGGAAAGGAGCGGAACATAAAATTAAAAGGAATTCTGAGCCTGCCGGAATAAGGATCTCCTACAATCTCGGCCCCGGCAGGCGGAGTTGTGCATCCAGAGGCGCGATCTCCGGCAATTGGATTTCGGCGACCGTGCCCGCCAGGCGGGTCAGGCGTTCCCCCGACGGGCGCACGGTCCGCTCATAGCTGCCGACCGCACGATCATACGCGGCGCCGGCCTTTTGGATCCCCTCGCGCAGGTCGGCAAAATGCTCGGCGAATTTCTGCACCCGTTCAAAAAGCTGTCGTGCCGCCGCGGCGATTTCCCGTGCATTCACCGATTGCTCGTGCTGCTGCCAACTCACCGAGACACTTCGCAGCAGGGCAATGAGCGACGCCGGCGTGGCCAGAAGGATGTGCCGATCGGCGGCCCAAATCAGCAAATCCCGATCACCCTCCAGGGCGGCACTGAAGAGGCTTTCCGCCGGCAGAAACAGCACCACGAAATCCAGCGCCTCGGGAAACTGCCGCGGATAATCCCGATCCGACAGCGCCTTGATGGTGTCCCGCAATTTCCGGGCGTGGGCCATCAGCATTTCCACACGTCGGGGTTCGTCGTCCGCCGGCAGAATGGACAGGAAGTCCAGATCGGGAACTTTCGCATCGATCAGGATGACGCGGTTTCCGGGCAACCGCACCAGCAGGTCCGGCCGTTTGTCGCCGTCGCGCACCTGCGGCTCGAAATCACAATGAGGGCTCAGGCCCGACGCCTCAATGACACGTCGCAGGGTTTCCTCACCCCAACGGCCGCGTGCTTGATTCGAGCCGAGCACGCTGCGCAGACGCTGGGTCTCATGGCCGAGGGTATCGCTCCGCTGGGCCAGGGCATTGAGTTGTTCCCGGACCTGTCCCAGGGCATTCTGTTGCGCAGATTCGGCCTGTTGCAGCCGCTGTTGATACGCGGACAATTGGTCTGCCAACGGCTTGACCAGTGCCGCCACACCTTCCTGGCGACGGGTCAGATCCCCGGCCGAGGCGGACTGGAGCTGCTCAAATCGGGCGCTGGCCAGCCGGAGGAACTCGGGATTGTTGGCAGCCAGGGCGTCGGCAGCCAGGGCCTTGAATTGATCGCGCAACGCCGCGACTACCTGATCCCCGGTGGTCCGCAATTCCCGGAGTGCGGCATCGTGCCGCTCCCGCAACTCCCGCACATTGTCGGCGTGGAAACGGCGCTGCTCTTCCCGCAGGGCGATTCCCTTTTCAATTTCCGCCCGCGCCAACGCCAACGCCGCCCCTTCCCTCGCCAAGCGTTCCCGCAGCTCCCCCAATTGGGCTTCGGTCTGGGCAATTTCCCTTTCCTGCGTCTCTGCCAATTGCTCCGCCGCTTGCAGGGAGGCCAAGGCAGATGCCCGGGCCGCCACCGCGTCCGAGAGTTGCTGACGCAACCCGTTCAACTCGCCGGTCCGCGCGGCCACCTGCTGTCTCAGCTCGTCCTCGAGGGCGGAATCGCGGGGTGGGCGACGGAGGGAGCGCAGGAGCCATCCCAGAATCAGGCCGCCCAGCGCCGCCAGACCCGCCAGCAGGAATCGTTCCGCCAATGTCACCCCAGACTCATGGCGCCCCCGCCGAGCACGGCAATGGAAAACCGAGCAGGCGCACCTTTCAACTGGTTCCCCGCCCGCCCGCCACCGTTGAAATTCGCTGCCACCGGGCCGTCCGCTTCAGGCCGGCGGATTCGTCCTTTGACGCGGAACCTCCCGCCCCAGGCGCCGCAAGATCCAGCGCCGGCCCGGACGTTCCACCGCCAGGAATATCAAACTGGCAAAGCTGGTTGCCAGTACCGAATAAACGAGAAAATGCCCGATCCCGCCGGGCGGATGCCCCAGCATCCGAGTCATCACCTTGAGATAAACCACCAGACTCCACGGGTGGGTCAGATAAAGGGCGTAACTGGCTTCGCCCAGAAACACAAAAGCCCCGCCCCACCCCGGCAAGGTTCTTCGCGGATCACTCAACAGAGCATGGGCGAGGATGATCAGGCCAAACGGCAAAATGAACGCGTAATTATGCAGCGCCAAAAACGGCAACCGTTGTGCCCCGACAACCACACTACCCGCCAAACAGACACCCAGAAACAAGAAGGATATTCCCCAGACCCGCACCGCCGCGCCGGCGAGACGCCCGGTCAAATAGATCCGCCCCAAGAGCACTCCCGCCACAAACTCGGGGAGTTGGGTGAACGGATTATAACGGCCCACCATCATCCAGGTGGTCTGTCGCTGCCCTTCCACGAAACCGGTTGGAAACCTGTCGTCACCCCAAAGAATTGAGTGGGTCAACAGGGCGCTGACCACGAGGCAACCGCCGATTCCGAGGCAACATCGCGGAAGAGTCCAACCCGCCACGCGACAGCCAATCCAGGGAAACAGCAAGTAGAAAAATGCTTCCGCGGAGAGCGACCAACCCACGCCGTTCCAAGGAAGTGTGAAGGACGGAATCCACGACTGCAGCAGCGTCATCGCAGCCACGGCATTCGACAGGCGTGCGGGCGTATTTTGGAAATCAATGCCCCGAAAAAACAAAGGCGCTGTCAAAAGGAGCGCCAGAGCATAGAGCGGATAGATCCGGGCGAATCTGGCCAGATAGAACCGGCGGATCGCCCCAGGTTGCCATCCATCCCGCTGAACTTCACCCCGGCCCAGATAAGTGTAGGCCAAAATGAACCCGGAAAGGATGAAGAAAAACGGAACCCCGGTGTAACCAATCGCCGCCACCGGCTGCAACCAACGAAGGGAGGCTTGGAGAGAATCCGCCAGCAGATTGTCGCGGGCATGATAGAGGACCACCAACATTGCCGCCGCGAAACGAATGCAGGTCAGCAAGTCCAGTCGCTGCGAGGAGCCGGCCGTAGGTGAATTCGTCATGCGCGACGAAGGACGTAAAGAAGACTAACGGTTTCAGATCCGCACGGTTCATTTTTCCCCAGCCACAGTCCGATAAAGCTGGGAGATCCGGGCTATCATTGTATCCCGCGAAAACTCCACCTCCACCCGCTGTCGGCCGGCCACCGAGAGACGTCCGCGCAACGCCTCATCGTCGATCAATTGAACCACCGCATCCCGAAGGACATCCACCTTGCCTTCCCGGAGCAGGCCGGAGACGTCCGGTTCGATGAGATCGATCGTCCCAGTCCCGGGCACGGCGAGGATGGCCACACCCATCATCATGGCATCGGCCGTCACGTACCCGAATGATTCATAGCGTGACAACATGCAGAAAAGGGTGGCGCGGGCAATTTCTTCATCCGGCTTGTCGATCCAACCGGTGATCCGGGCCTTCCGGGCCAGTGGATCCGCTGCCCGGAGTTGGCGCACCGCCTCGGACTCCGAGTCGTTCGAAAAGTCCCCGATCCAACAGAACTCAATATCCGGGCGCCATCGCGCCACCGCCGCGGCAACTTCAAAGAAGAGCAGCGCTTGCTTTTGCACACAAATGCGTCCGCAGGCAACCACCCGTGGGACGCCGTTCCCTTCCGGCTTCGACACCGGATATTCACCGGCCTTGCGGACGCACAGGGAAATGCATTCCACCTTCCGGTCCGCAATGAGTTTCCAGCCCCGGATATCCCGGGCCTCACTGCGGGAAACCGCGACGATCCGGTCGGTCACCCACGCCGCCACCTTTTCGAGGATCCAATAGAGTCTCGAATCATAACAGGCCATCACATTCGGGGTATAGATCGTCTTGCACCGCCGCCGGCCGAGCTTGGCCGCGAACCGGGCGATGAAACCCGCCTTCGAACTATGGGCGTGGACCACCTGTGGTTTGAACTTCCGAATTTCCCGCCAGACTTTGAAAAAGCATAACCCATCCGTCATCGGGCGAATTTCCCTGACAAATCCCACATCGACACAGCGGATTCCCCGTTGGCGGACGGCCTCGATTTCCGCCTCATACTGGTTGTCCTTGCGCCCCAGACTATAGAGGAACAGGATTTCAAACTCGCGAACGTCCAGATGGTTCAATAGATCCATCACATGACGTTTGACTCCGGCCATGCCCGGCTCCGACGCAATGACCACTCGCAACATATCAGATCAAACCGACTTTTCCGCCAGCAACTGCGCGTACATCGCCTCCAGCTCATCGGCGTGCCGTTGCAGGGTCATGGGCTGCCGCCAATAATGATTATAGGCCGCCAGCCCCATCCGCCGGGCAACCTCGGGGTCCTTCAGATACTCCAGCGTTTTTGCCAGGCTGTCGACGTCACCTCCCTTAAACCAAAATCCCGTCTCGCCGTTGACCACCATGTCCCGGGCCGCCGAAGTGTCCGGGACCACGGCGGGCACACCCAGCGCCGCCGCCTCCGCCACCACGAGGCCCTGGGTCTCATAACACCGCGAAGCCAATACGAGGGCACGGGAATGACTCAACTCCTGCAGGGTCGACTTCGAATCCAACCAGCCGGTCAGCCGCGCGGTGGGGAGGAGCTCTTTCACGCGACCTTCCAACTCACCACTGCCGACGAATTTCGCCGGAACTCCCGCCTGCGCGGCCGCCTGCGCGAACAGGTCGGGTCCCTTTTCGGGCGAAAGCCGGCCGATGCAGGCAAAGGCCGCTGCCTCCCTGACCTTGGCCGGTTCTCCCTTTTCCACGCCAATCGGATTGGGAATCAAATGCATCCGGGCCGCCGGCGGCAGATACCGGGCCAGGATGTCGCGACTGAAACGAGTGACCGTCACAAAGTGCCGGATCTCTCCCGGCAGGCCACCGAAACGATTATGCACGCCGAAACGGATCACGCGCCATACCTTATGAAAGGCACGTCGTGAATCGCAATTCGTGGTCAAACACGCCGCACTGGAGGGAACCAGATGACAGAGCTGGGCTTTCCGGAAATTATAGAAGGTGCCGTTCGGGCAGACCGTGGAATAGTCATGGAGCGTGACCACCACCGGGATGTGGCGATTCAATGCCTCACGAACCACGCTGGCCGAAAGGGATTTATACCACAGGTGAACATGGACGACGCACGGCTCCGAAGCCAGCCGGTCAAACACTCCGGAGATGACCTTGCGTGAATGAGCATTCCACGTACTGCGAACGGCAGCCCGGATCTGGCTGGTGTCCATCACCAGATCCGGCTGATTCGTACAGACCATCTCCACTCCCAGTTCCACCAGCCTCGGATCCGCGGGGCCGACCGCGGTCACAAAAATCAGCCGATGCCCCCTTTTCCGCAGTTCGATGGCTGCGGTCACGGCCACCTGGGAGGCGCCGCCATTGATAAAGCTATAGTCGTTGACAATGAGGATGGTCATTTCGTTACTCGGTCAGGCCGTAGGAGCGGGCCGGAATCATCCGGCGCTGCCCGGCCGGGCAAGAAACTGGGACGCCTGGGCGGCGAACAAATCCGAAACGACACGGATATCGAAGTGAGCCTCAGAGAAACTCCGGCCAGTGTTGCCGATTG
>JAYTHD010000393.1:0-2269 GCA_043732975.1 Verrucomicrobiota bacterium | reverse complement strand
CCACGATGCGGCCCATCAGGCCGAAGCGGTGGTGGCCGAGTTGATGCGATTGCGCGGGCTGGGCGCGGAACGGTGGTCGGACTGCGCCGTGCTCTCGAGCCGGCACGACGACCTATCATTCATCCGGGGCGCATTGGAGGCGGCGGGCATCCCCGTGCGCTGGCTGGCCGGGCGCGATTCATTCCCATCGCTCCGTCACCTCCGCGAAATCCACGCGTTCCTTTCCCCGTGGCTGCGACGCCCGCAGCACCCCGTGACCCTCGCGGAGATCCGTGAGCATCTGGACACGGTGCGCACGGAAACGCATGTGGAAAACCCCTGGATCCGGTTGCTCGACGAACTCGTCGACGAATGGCGGGAAGAGGCCGGTGAAGAGCCCGTGCCTGCCGGTGAGGCGGCGGCATTCTTTCTCGAGGCGCTGCTGGATCGGCGCCGGGAATCGGATCTCGGCGATCGGGTGACCCTCGCCACCGTTCATGCCGCGAAAGGCACGGAATACGATCACGTGCTGTTGACCGGGCCTTGGAAGATTCCGGCCGGCGGTCCGGACGTCGAGGAATTGAGGCGGACATTCTATGTGGGCATGACCCGCGCCCGACAGACGCTCACGGTGTTGGACCGGCAGGATGCCCGCCCCTCCCTGCCGGCAGAACTGGCAAGTCTGGACGCTGATATTCTGTGCCGGACCGCGACTCCCATGAAAAGCGCCTCCGCCCCGGTCTGCCACCTATACGACATCCTGCGATTGGACGAGATCGATCTGGGATTTGCCGGGCGCCGCGGCGCTTCAGACCCGATTCACGCCACCCTCACCGCAATGCAACCGGGCGACCGCCTCACCGCCCATCTTGCCGACCGGGACCGGATGGAACTTCATGACAGAAACGGAGCGATAGTGGCGCGTTTGTCCACACGCGGCACCGTTGTCTGGAGGACGCGTCTTGATGCGATCGAAGAAATCCGGGTGCTCGCACTGATGCGCCGGACTCGGGATCAGGCAGCCGATCCGGTATGGCGGGAGCGGTGCGTGGTGCCGGCGTGGGAAGTGCCCGTGGTAGAAATCGTGAGCCGGCAAGGCCCGACCTGAAGCCGTGCCGACCAGATTCTGCGTAATGGCTTCCTGAGGTGGGTCCACCGCTACCGTCACCGTTCCGGTCGCGGTAATTGACCGCCCTGCCTCAGCGAAAGCGGATGATCGCCGAGTTCGGGTGATCCGGATTCGGGATGACGCGCTGCCGGTTGCAATCCACGAGCAGGTCCGTGGCTTCCAAGGCGGTCTGGCCGATCAATACTTCGCCACCCAGCACCAGCAAGGCTTCGGTCACCAAACGGTCCAGAATCTCCATGTCCACGCCTTCGGTCATCTCCACGCTTTCAACCTCCCCATTGGCCATCTGCGCGTTGATGCGGCGCACGGAGCGGAGCCCCAATTTTTGCATGACATCCACCGGGATGCAGGAACGGACCGCACCGGTGTCCACCACCGCCTCCACCGCGACGGTTCGCACTTCCGTGAGCGGGATGAGTCCGCGGCGTTGCATCGCGAGATCCATCGCGTTGCTCAGTTTCACGGTGACTCGGACTTCGTCCATACACGCAGGCTGCCGCAGGTGCCCTGCCTGTGCAATCTCGCAGAAAAAACGAAAGGCAACCAAAGACCTGTCCCTCTCCCGGCCCCCCTCGGGATCAGGCATCGGATCCGGTGTGGCGTGAGCGGTGCGTGGTAGAGGCGTGGGAAGTGCCCCTGGTGGAAATCGTGAGCCGGCAGACTTCGACTTGAGGCCGAAGATCAGAGGTCGGGGTGGACCGGGCCGTGTCGCGCCTCACGGCGTGGCGGCCGAGGTGTGATCGTGGACGATCCGCCAGCCGTCGTTTCCGCGCCGAGGGGGGCAACCAAAGACCTGTCCCTCTGTCGGCCCGTGGACGAAGGACAGCGCACCTCTCACGTCTGTTGATCGAGGTTGTTGAGTTTGCCCCGGAGGGGCGGCGGATATTAGCCCCGGGCAAGGGAGCCTTGGCGACCGCCGCCCGGGGTACTTTGTGCGCAGCCGTGGGCGCCCCGGAGGGTGCGCGGGATTCGTTGACTACGTTCGGTGAGGGAGCCGCGGGACGGGTCCGGCACCGATCCGTCGGGTCCCCGCGCCCCTCCGGGGTGCAAATCCCCTGGCCTTGGCGTACCCGGGGTGGCGGTCGCTGACGCGACCTTGCCCCGGGCTAATTTCCGTGGCCCCTTCCGGGGCAAGTCCACAGGGCATCCCGATGTTGTGGA
>JAYTHD010000392.1:0-4157 GCA_043732975.1 Verrucomicrobiota bacterium | reverse complement strand
CACTGGGCCAGCAGATTGCGGATGCCGCCCGTCTGGCGCTCCGCGAACAGATTCCCGGATTGAACGATGCGCACGTGGAACTTCGGGTCCCGACGTCCCAACAGGCCGCCACCACTCCGGGTGGGTTGGCCCAAAAGCAGCGGATTCCCGGCCTGGCCAGGATCATCGCCGTGGCCTCGGGTAAAGGGGGCGTCGGTAAATCGACCTGTGCCGTCAACCTCGCCTGCGCCTTGCGACAATTGGGTCTTCGGGTCGGGCTGTTGGACTGTGACATCTACGGCCCCAGCGTTCCCCTGATGATGGGCAAACGGGAAAAACCCACAATCAGCGCCGAGGAAAAGCTGGTGCCCCCGGTGGCCCACGGGGTCAAACTGATGAGCATGGGATTTCTCCTGACCGACGACGATCAGCCGGTGATCTGGCGTGGCCCCATGATCCAGAAAACTATCACCCAGTTCGTTCACGACGTGGCCTGGGGCGAACTGGATTACCTGCTGGTGGATCTGCCTCCCGGAACGGGCGACGCCCAACTGTCATTGTGCCAAACCGTCCCGCTCGATGGCGGTGTGATCATCACCACTCCGCAGGAAGCCTCGCTGGGAGTCGTCCGCAAAGGCGTGGCCATGTTTGAAAAGGTGAACGTCCGCATTCTCGGCATCGTGGAAAACATGAGCTACTTCACGGCGCCCGACGGATCCCGGATCGAACTCTTTGGCCACGGTGGCGGCCACAAGGAAGCCGCCCGCAAGAAGGTGCCTTTTCTCGGAGAGATTCCCATTTTTCAAGCCATTCGCGAAGGCGGGGATTCGGGCATACCAGTCGTCGTCGGCCAACCGTTGGGCGAACCCGCCAAGGCGTTTGTGGCCGTGGCCCGCGCGGTGCAGGCGCAGTTCTAGCTGGAGCTTCGCCCGGCGCTCCGCGGAAGCGGAGCTTCCGGGATTTCTTCCCGCGGATTAAAAGGTGC
Source organism: Verrucomicrobiota bacterium (assembly GCA_043732975.1). Classification (GTDB taxonomy): domain Bacteria; phylum Verrucomicrobiota; class Verrucomicrobiia; order Limisphaerales; family UBA9464; genus CANIZL01. The sequence continues at coordinate 3,193 of JAYTHD010000392.1, read as the reverse complement.
AGTTGTTCCCGCATTTCTGCCCCTTCCATTCGGCAGGTCCCGAAATTGACTGACTTCAACCGCCTCCGCCGTCGAATCGCGCTGCGCGAGTCCATTCCCCGGCGGTTCCCAATCGGGCCGAGGCCGGCGCTATTCCTCGCACCCCCGAACATGCGCCACCGCGTTCGCGATGAGTCCCGGGGCGAGCTTATGCGGGCGATTTCCGGTTGAGTGCTTGATTGTTTCCCGCCTTTGGCTGACATCTGAGCGCAATGTCGCAGTTATTGCGTTCTTCCGGCCCGGTGGGCGCAGCCACTGCCCTGAGCCGGGTGCTGGGTTTTGTCCGGACCGCAGCCTATGCGGCCTTCATGGGCGACGGACCCGTCGCCACCGCCTGGACCACGGCCGAACAGGTGCCCAATCTTTTCCGGCGACTGCTGGGGGAAGGCGCCCTGACCGCAGCCTTTGTCCCCACCTTCAAAGCCCGCGCCCAGCGCGATGGCGACGCCGCCGCCTGGCACGCCGCCTCGGCCGTCCTCTGCGCCCTGGTATTGGTCACTGTGACGCTGATCGGACTGGTCACACTGGGCGTCACCGTAGTCCTCCATTTCGGCAATTTCGAATGGCGCCAGGAACTGATGCTCCGGCTGTTGCGGGTCATGTTTCCGTACGTGCTGCTGGTCTGTTGCGCGGCGGTATTCATCGGCCTGTTGAATGCCCGCGGCCGATTTTTCCTGCCCGCCCTCGGCGCGGCCATGCTCAACGTGGTGATGATCGCCTCGGTCTACTGGCTTGCACCGCTCTTTGGGACGGAACCCAAAACCCAGATTTTCGGCCTCGCCATCGGTTATCTTCTCGCCGGCGTGGCCCAGGCCACTTTTCAAATTCCCGCGCTGCTCGAGGAGGGATTTCGCTTTAAATGGGTCAATCCGATGCAGGACGCCACCGTCCGCGAAGTGCTGGGAAAAATGGGCCCGGCCACGCTCGGTGCCGCCGCGTACCAGGTCAACGTCCTGGCCACGTGCTTCTTCGCCGGGGCGACCAGTCCGTACGCCGTGGCCTCCTTCAACTACGCCACCCGCCTCATGGAACTGCCCCAGGGCATCGTCGGCATTTCCCTGGCGACGGTGCTGCTGACGGAATTGAGCGGGCTGGTGGGGGAGAAAAACTTTCCCGAATTCCGGCGCGCCCTGCGGGAGGGACTGCTGCACATGATGTTCGTGAACGCCCTGGCAACGGTGCTGTTGATCGTGCTGGCGGGACCCATGATCCGGCTCCTCTTCGAACACGGCGTCTTCACGGCCGTCTCCACGGCGCGTGCCACCGGAGCGCTGGCCCTGCTGGCACCCGGATTGATCTGCTTTTCGGCCAACAATATTCTGTCCCGGGCGTTCTACGCGCTCAACGACACGCGGACGCCGATGTTGATCAGCCTGTTTTGCCTGGCACTCAATCTGGTCCTGGTGTTCTTCCTCGCCATTCCGCTGCAACAGCGCGGACTCGCCGCCGCGAACACGGTTTCGGCGATCGCCAACTCCGCACTGCTTTTTTACGCACTGAAAAGGGCGCTGCCCAGATTCAGCCTGCGCGAAATGGCCCCCGTGATCTTTTCGATCAGCATTCTGGCCGCCGTGGCCGCGGTGGTCGCGTGGGGCACGCAGCATCTGGCCGAAGCCCGCTGGGGCCACGCCACACTGCTGGCCCGGGTGGCGGCCGTCTTTCTGCCGATCACCCTGGCCGGAGCTAGTTATCTGGGGCTGGGATTGTGGATCGGACTGGAACAAGCCCGCGAACTCTGGAACCTGCTCGGAGGGCGGTGGCTGAAGCGTCAGAAAAAATCCTGAACCCGTCGGAATTCCGATAGCGGATGGCCGCCTCCTGAAAGTCGCCCGTCGAATTTCTCAAAATGCCGTTGCCCGAAGGAAAGGATGCGCTATCTACGCCGTCCGTTTTATGTCGCAACATAGCAGTCTTCGCGCCGCCGCCGGTACCACTGGGGCCAAGCGTAGTGTTCTCAAGCGTTTCGAGCGTGTCGCCTTGCTCAAGACCCGTGGTCAATGGAAAACCGGCGACCGTGTCACCGGTCTGCGCAAGACCAAACCGCCCGAGTAATTCAGTCCCCACAGGATTTTCGAGGGCCGATTGCGGGCATGGGTTCCGCAATCGGCCTTCGGCTTTGTACCATGCCCCCGGTCCGCCTGCAGAAGTTTCTCGCCGATGCCGGTGTCGCGTCCCGCCGCGCCGCCGAACGGCTCATCCTGGCAGGCCAGATCCGGGTCGATGGCCAGATCGTCCGCGAGTTGGGCACCAAGGTGGATCCCGCCCGCCAGGAAGTGTCTGTGGACGGCCTGCCCGTCCGAGTCCGGCGCAAAGTCTATCTGGCGCTGAACAAACCCAAGGGCTTTCTCTGCACCGCCAAGGATCCCGAGGCGCGCCGCGTCGTCCATGATCTGCTGCCGATCGAATGTGCCAAGCTCCACAACGTGGGCCGCCTGGATCGCGATTCGGAAGGACTGCTGTTCCTGACCAACGACGGCGACTTCAGCCTGCGACTGACCCATCCGCGCTACGGCATCAAGAAACGGTATCGGGCGGTGGCCGTCGGCCGGGTGACCGAGGCGCATTTGAAGCAGATGATCGCCGGACTGGAAGACGAAGGCGAGAAGTTGAAGGCGGAATCGGCCCACCTCGTGAGCGCCAACAATTCCCACAGCGTCGTGGAACTTGTCCTGACAGAAGGCAAAAACCGCGAAGTCCGCCGCCTCTTCGGCGTGTTGGGATTCGAAGTGGAGCAACTCGTGCGCACTCAGATCGGTCCGATCCGTCTGGGTGAGCTTCCGCTCGGCAAATGGCGTATGTTGAGCGCAACGGAGGTCAAATCCCTCTTGCCGGCGACGCCTTGACGACGGAACTTGCAAGGCTGGCCGGGCAAGTCGGTTCCGTTCGCCGAATTTCCCGCCGCAGGTGATAATATTGCGCATGAATCAGAGATTTCTGGCTTTCGGTGTCCTCGCTGTCTGGGCAGTGGGTTGGTCGACTCTCCCCACCTTCGCGGCTCCCGAAACCGCAATCATCACCGGTAACCGGGCCAACCTCCGCGCGTCACCCGCCGTCAGTTCCGAAGTTGTGGGCACACTGATCAAGGGCCAGCCCATCGTGGTCCTCGAGCAAATTCCGGTGTCAAATCCAGCACCTGAGGAACCGCCGACTTGGG
>JAYTHD010000391.1:0-4024 GCA_043732975.1 Verrucomicrobiota bacterium | reverse complement strand
TGGCGATCGCGCAGCCGGATCTCCGGCGCCTTCGCCGTTCCATCCGGATAAAAGAAAACGGTCAGACCGCGCCCCGAGTTTTCGGGATCCTCGACCGCGCCGGTCCGCGTCCGTGGCTCGCCGGGATCGGCTGCGTCGCCGGTGGCCGATCCGTTCCCGATGGAGATGCGGGTGTCGAGGGCGCCGGCGCTTCCGGGAAACTCCGTGGCGGCCCCCAGGCCGCGGCCCTCCTTGGTGTCGGGGGCGGTTTTTTCGATGCAGTAACGGCCGTTCGCCAGCCGCACGCGCTGGGCCTGGTGGAGGGTGATGGCGCGGCTGTGCGCGAGGCTGAAAGCATCCAGCAGCTTCCGGGCTTCGGAGCGCAGGAGCGCCTCCTCATAGGTGCCCTTCATCTCGGGCAGGATCAGGGCCGTCATGACCGCGACCAGGACAATGACCACCATCAGTTCGATTAACGTGAAACCGGACGCTCTGAAACTCGGTCTGCGCAGCGCGGCGGAGCCGCAACCAACGACCGATGAAACCGCGGAGGCGCGAAGCACGCGGAGGAACTGGAACCTCGGATCTCCGCGCCCTTGGCGCCTTCGCGGTTTCATTGGCCGGCTGAAAATCTTCGCGGCGGGCGAGGATTCGGATCGATGGCAGCGCAGGGTCACATGCATGCCTTACCAGTTCCCGATGTCCGCCGCGTCGCCTTCGCCCCCGTCCACGCCGCCGGCGCCGCGCGACCAGATGTCGAAACTCGACGGGTGATGGAGGCCCGGGGCGCGGTACTGGTAGGGAAACCCCCACGGGTCGGGCCGCAGCATCTTGACATACGGGCCGCGCCATTTCTTGTCCTCGCCGGAGGGCGCTTCCACGAGCGCTTTCAAGCCCTCCTCGGTGGTCGGGTGCCGGTCCAGGTGGATGTTGAATCTTTCCAGGGCGGACTCGAGTTCCGCGATGGTGGATTTGGCGGCGCTGACCTTGGCATCCTGAGTCGTGCCGATGAACTGGGGAATGATGGTCGCGGCCAGGATACCGAGGATGACCACCACCACCATGATCTCGATCAGGGTGAATCCCTCCAAACACTTCCGGCGCCATTGGGTTTTCATGTCGTTCCTTTTATTTTTCCTCATGTTGAAACTGTTCCATCTCAGTGGATGGCCCGGCTCATTTTGAAAATGGGCAGCAACAGCGCGATGACCATGAACCCCACCAGCGCCCCCACCACCAGAATCAACGCCGGCGCCAGCAGCGAGACCAATGTCTTGGTCCGCGCCCGCATGTGCCGCTCCTCGATGTCGGCCACCTTCAGCAGCATTTCATCCAGCTTGCCCGTCTCCTCCCCCACGTGGATCATCTGGACCACGGTCCTGGGAAAGATCCCGAGCTTGCGGAGCGGAACGGCCAGGGAATCGCCCCCGCGCGTTTCCTCCGATACCTGGGCGATCATCCCAGCCAGGACCAGGTTGCCGATCGTGTTCTCCACGATCTTGAGCGCCGGCAACAACGAGACGCCGCTCTTCACCAGGGTGCCCAGCGTCCTCGCAAACCGGCTCAATGCCGCGGAGCGAAAAACGGCGCCCAGGACCGGAAACCGCAGCTTCAGCTTGTCCCAGTGAAACGCGCCCTGCGGGGACCGCCCATACCACCGCAACCCCACGGCCACACCGATCGTGCCCGCCAGCAGCGGCAGCCAATATCGCTGCAGAAAACCGCTGACCTTCAGGAGAATCAGGGTGGGCAGCGGAAGAATCTCCAGCATGTCCTGCAGCATCGAGAAAAGGCGGGGCATCACCACGGTCAACAGAATGACAACCGTGACGATCCCAAACCCCAACACAAAAATCGGATAGGAAACCGCCGCCAGCACTTCGCCTCGAAGTTCATCCTCGTGCTCCAGCAACTCCGCCAAATCCGCCATCACCTTCGGAAGCACGCCCGCCTCCTCGCCGACACGCACCATGCTCACGTACAGTTTGTTGAACAGCCGGGGATGCTCGTCCATCGCCGCGGACAGGGACATGCCTTTCCGAACGGAATCTGAAATACGGCGGACCGCCTCCCGCAACGCCGGATTCGCCTCCTCCTGCCCCAACCCCTCCAGCGCCTGCGGTATCGGGATGCCCGCCCCGAGCAGCGCCGCCATCTCGCGGGTGAAAGCGGTGATTTCCTTCCGCCGGATGCCTCCGCCCAGCCGAATCTCCGGCCGCCGGGTTCCCCTCTCCGACACGGCCGGCGTCACCCCCACAGCCGTTCCGTTGCCGCCGGCCGGGCAGACCTGAAGTTCGGAGGGAAACAACCCGCGCTGGCTCAACTGCTGAAGCGCGGCCTTCCGGTCGCTCGCCTCGATCGTCCCTTGGATCGGGGCGCCATTTCCCTCGACTGCCTGGTAGCGAAACGCCGTCATTCGATGCCGTCTCCGGAGGAGACCCGCACGATTTCCTCCAGGGTCGTGATGCCTTCGGCCGCTTTTTGCAGGGCATCCTGATGAATCGTGATCATGGTCTTCTGCGCCGCTGTCTTGATTTCGGCGCTGGATCGTTTCTGAAGGATCAATTCCCTGAGCTCGGGGTTGATGGCCAGCAGCTCGAAAATGCCGATGCGCCCCCGGTAGCCGGTGTCCCGACATTCGACGCATCCGCGGCCGTGGAAGAACACTCCCCGGAGCTGGCGCGCTCCCAAGGCGGCCAGCTTGGCCTGCATCCCGGCTGGCACCGGCCATTCGCTCCGGCAATGCGGACAGATGCGGCGCACCAGTCGCTGGGCCAGAACCCCCTCGAGAGACGAGGAAATCAAAAACGCCTCCACCCCCATGTCCAGGAGCCGCGTCACCGCGCCCGCCGAGTCGTTGGTGTGCAGCGTGCTGAAAACCTGGTGGCCCGTGAGCGCCGCGCGTATCGCAATGTCCGCCGTCTCCGAGTCGCGGATCTCCCCCACCATGATCACATCCGGATCCTGTCTCAAAATGGCCCGCAGCCCGTTGGCAAAGGTGAAATGGCGGTTCGGCCGCACGGGAATCTGCGCGACTCCGGTCAGCTCGTATTCCACCGGATCTTCAATTGTCAGGATTTTCTTTTCCGGGGCATAGATGCCGCTGAGGATGGAATAAAGCGTGGTGGTCTTGCCGCTGCCGGTGGGGCCCGTCGTCAGGAAGAGCCCGTGCGGTTTCTCCACCAGCCGGTTCAGCTGGGCCACCCGGCCGGGATCCAGCCCGAGCTCGAGCGGCGTGAGCAGCTTCGCGTTCTTCTCCAGCAGCCGCATCACCAGACTCTCGCCGTAAATGGTCGGCATGGTGCCCACCCGGATGTCGACCCGCGCGCCCCGGTGATGGATCTGAATATGACCGTCCTGCGGCATGAAACGCTCCGCGATGTTCATGTCCGCCATGATCTTCACCCGCGACACCAAGGCGGCATGGAGCTGCTTGGGCGGAGGCGGCTTCTCCTGCAACAGACCGTCAATACGGTATCGCAACTGAAGCCGCTCCTCGAAGGGCACCAGATGGATGTCGCTGGCCCTTTCCCGGACCGCCGTGGAGATGATGACATTGACCAGGTTGATCACGGTCGGCTCGTTGGCCATCACCTCGATGTCGTGCAGGTTTTTGCCCTCCACCGACGCACCGTTATCCGGCCTTAGATTCTCGACCATCTGCTCCACCGTCACCTGGTAGCACTCGGCGATTTTCTCCAGCAGCTCGGGACCCGCCGCCGCCACCTCCCGCACTTCCAGCCCGCTCAGGAGCCGGATGTCCTCAATCAACCGCGCGTTGCCCGGATCGGCAACGGCGACGTGCAACGTGCCTTCGCGGATTTCCAGCGGCAACACGCGGTGCTGTTTGACGAACTCGGAGGGGAGCAGGCGCAGGACCTCGGCCGCCACAGTCAACCGCGCCAGCGGGACCCACGGCCCTCCGGGGCCGGGCGAACCGGAGATCGGTGCGGCATCCTCGACGACCTCGGCGAAGTCGAACCGGGATTCTGCCTGCGGATTGTTCATGGCGTCATCAAGGCCTCATCCGTGTAACCAACCGGAT
>JAYTHD010000390.1:0-7162 GCA_043732975.1 Verrucomicrobiota bacterium | reverse complement strand
AGACCCGATCCCCGTGGACCACAAAAATCGCCACGGTGAAATCGATCCGCTCATGAATGTGCGCCATGGGAAAGCGTTCACCGTCGCCCAGCACGCGGGCAAGGATGTTCCGATTCCCCACGAATGGATTCGACTGGAGTCCAATTCGAACAGAGACACCGGGTACTCGTCCGGCGGGGCCGCCGCGACGGAATTGCACAAATCTCCGCTTGCCAGTCGGCTCCCCGGACGCCATTACTGTTCCCGTAGTTTGCGAGAGTAGCTCAGCCTGGTAGAGCGTCACCTTGCCAAGGTGAATGTCGAGGGTTCGAATCCCTTCTCTCGCTCCAGTTTTTCAGCCCGGTTTCGACCGGGTTTTTGCTTTCCGCCCGGTCTTTCCCGACCCGGCTTTTCTTTTTTGGAAACGACGGCTCCGGGGTTGATTGGCCGCCCGACCGCACCACCCCTTTCACACCCCGCGCTGCTCTGGCGGCCAGATGAATTTATGCATCTGGAGCTGGAAACGCACGGGCAGCGCGTCCTTGACGATGGCCTCGACAAGCTCCAGGCGCGACAGGGGATGATGGCCCTCCGGGACCGGTTTCAGGGATTTATCCTGCTGGTGGGGCGCCAGCGGGGCGACCCACGAGAACAAGACCGGGCAACGGGACGCCAGTCGGTGTTCCGTCAGCATCTGCCGCGCCCAGGCGTAATCCTCCCAGGAACCCAGCACGAATTTCACTTCGTCCGTGGGTTTGAGCAGCGCGAGGTTGGAGAGCAGATTGCGGGCGACTTCACCGCTGCCCGGGGATTTGAGATCCATGATGGCGTGAATCCGCGGATCCAGGACACTCAGATCATGGGCGCCGTTGGTCTCCACCAGCACGGTGAATCCGGCGTCACAAAACGCCTTCATGGCCGCGGGTGCCTGCGCCTGGAGCAAAGGTTCACCCCCGGTGAATTCCACCAACGGAAGCTTCCCTCGCGGGCTTTCCTGAGTGGCTCCGAGCAGTCCCGCCGCCCCGCATGGCAGCACACTCGCGGCATACGGTTCCGCCAATCGGTGAACCTCCGCGAGGACGTCGGCCACGCTCTGACGTCGACCTTGCGTGAAAGCGTACGCCGTGTCGCAATAGGAACACCGCAGTCCACAGCCCGTGAGCCGGACAAAGACGCAGGGCAGCCCCGCCCAGGTGCTTTCTCCCTGGACGCTCACATAGATTTCGTTGACCACCAAACTTGCCGTGCCCGTCGCCATCGAGCGGCAGCCTAGCGGCAAATCACCGCCACGGACAGAGTGTCCTCCGGCGGTGGGGTGGGCGCACGACCGCTGGAACGTCACCGGCTTGTCACAGAGAGCGAGTTGCGGCACACTGTCGCCGTCGCTAGCAGGATGATGGCTATGCCAAAGATACTCGTGGTGGATGATGAACCGGATGTTTTGGAAGTGGTGGGATTCAATCTCAAGGCGGCCGGCTTCACCGTCATCACTGCGGACGACGGTGCCAAGGCCTTGCAGCGCGCGCGGCAGGAGTTGCCGGATTTGATCGTTCTGGATGTGATGATGCCGGATGTGGACGGCCTCGAGGCCTGCCGCGGCCTCCGTCGTGAGGCGGCCACGGCCAACATTCCCGTCATTTTGCTCACCGCCCGCGCCGGGGAGGTCGACCGGGTGCTGGGGCTGGAACTCGGGGCCGATGATTACGTCACCAAACCCTTCAGTCCGCGGGAATTGGTTTTGCGTATTCGCAAACTCCTGCAACGACGGGCCACGCCGGACGTGCCTCTGGAGCGATTCAATCACGGGGATCTCGTCATCGATACTCCCCGGCACAGCGTGACCTGGAAGGGCCGGCCGCTGGATCTCACGGCGACGGAGTTTCGTTTGCTGGTGACGCTGGTGCAACGCCGCGGCCGGGTGCAGAGCCGGGAGGCCCTGCTGCGCGATGTCTGGGAGTATGACACCCTCATTGACACCCGGACCGTCGACACCCACATGCGCCGCTTGCGGGAGAAACTCGGCGACGCCGCCAAGCATCTCGAAACCATTCGCGGCGTGGGTTATCGATTCGAAGAGGCATAGCGGTCAAACGACGGTCCCTTTGCGGTCATGCTAACATGGATTTGAGTCGACTCTTTTGGGTGGTTCTGTCGCTGGTTCTTTCCGGGATCGGCGTCTGGCTGTATCAACGTTGTCAACGGCTTCAGGTCAGCCTGCGCGAAAGGATGCTCAGTTTCGCGGAGCTGAAGACCGAGCGCCATGTGGCCTTGATCACCGAACAGTCCCGCCAACAGGCCCTGCTGGATGCCATGGTGGAGGGCGTGCTGTTGCTGGATGAATCCGGGGCCATCGTGCATGCCAATCCGGCCGTACAGCGGCAGCTTCCGCTGGGCCCCAATTACCAGGGCCGGACCCTGTTGGAAGTCATCCGCGAGCCCGGTCTGGGCGAAGCGCTCCAACAGGTGAATCAGCGGGGTCGCCTCGAGGAATTCGTGCTTACGATCACGGGGGAATCACCGCGTTCCTTCCAGGTCAACGCCGTCTCGCTCCGCGACGCCGAGCGGGTCCGCACCGGAACTCTGTTGGTCTTTCACGATGTCACGGACCGCCAACGGCTCGAGGAAATGCGGCGGGATTTCGTGGCCAATGTCTCCCACGAACTCCGCACGCCCCTGTCGCTGATCAAGGGCTCCGCGGAAACCCTGCTCGCCGGCGCCAAGGATGATCCGGAGACCGCCGCCCGTTTCCTGAATATCATCGACAAACACGCGGATCGATTGACGTTTTTGATTGAGGATTTGCTGACTGTTTCCAAGCTGGAATCCGGGCAGGCGTGGTTGAATCAGCAACCGACCGAACTCCGGCGGGTGGCCGAAGATGCCCTCGAAGCCCTGCAGGCGAAGGCCCGGGAGCGCGGCGCCACGCTCACCAACGAGATCGCGCCCGGCCTCTTTGTGCACGTCGATGGCGACCGGCTCCAGCAGGTGTTTTCCAACCTGGTGGACAATGCCCTCAAGTACGGGCGTCCGGGTGGCAAGGTGGTCGTGGGCGCCCGTTCCCTGCACGAAGATATTGTGGAAGCCTGGGTGGCTGATGACGGCCAGGGGATTGCGCCGGAGGCGCAGGAACGCGTCTTCGAGCGGTTTTACCGGGCAGATCGGGCCCGGTCGCGGGATCAAGGCGGCACCGGTCTGGGACTGAGCATCGTGAAGCATCTGGTGCAGGCCCACGGCGGCGAAGTACGCCTGGAAAGTGAACTCGGCCGGGGGACCACTTTTTACTTCACGCTGCCGCGAGTGAATGAAGGGGGATAATCCATGGGATTCCTTGTTTGGGAGCGCGCGGACTCATAGCCTTCCGGGGTTGTGATTATTGCGCCGTCGCTCTTGGCTGGGGATTTTGGCCGTTTCGCGCACGAAGCGGCCCGGGTGGATCGTGCGGGTGCCGAATGGCTCCACGTCGATATCATGGATGGTCACTTCGTGCCGAATATCTCCTTCGGCCCGGAAGTGGCGCGGGCGGTCCGGCCGCATTTCCGGGGACTCCTGGATGTCCATCTCATGTGTTCCAAGCCGGAGATCCTGCTCGAACCCTTCGCCAAGGCGGGAGCGGATTTGATCACCATCCATGTGGAATTGGGCGCGGAGGCCGTGGACGCCTTGATCTGGAAGATTCGCGCCCTGGGAAAAAAGGTGGGACTTGCAGTCAATCCGCCGACCAACATTTCCGCCGCCCGGCCGCACTTGAAAAAGATCGATCTGCTGCTGGTGATGACGGTGAATCCCGGCTTCGGCGGACAATCCTTCATCGAGGAGTGTGTGCCAAAGATTCAGCAGGCGGCGGCGTGGCGGCGGGAACTGGGGTTGAAATTCCGCCTGGAAGTGGATGGCGGCATCAATGACAAGACCGGGCCGGAATGTGTGCGCGCCGGGGCGGACACCCTGGTGGCCGGGACCTTCCTGTTCAAACAACCGCAACTGGGCCGGGCCGTGACCCGGTTGCGCAAACAATGCCTGGCCGCGGCGGCGGGCGGCTGAAGCTACCGGTGTACGGCCCGGCGCGCTTGCGGCCAATCGCGGGCGGCCACCGTCGAATGTCAATTTCAGACGACGGCCGCCGACTATGATTCCTGCGTTGCTGGCGACCGTGTTGTTCGCCGTCTCGACTGTCTCCGGTCGACGCAACGTCCGTTTTCTTGGCTCCGCGGGCGCGAATTTCTGGCGCCAAGTCTTCGCTATTTTGCTCCTGGCTGCCTACGCCCACACCCTGGGACAGGGCCTGCATGGGGTGGCGCTCGGGTGGTTTTTGTTGAGCGGGTTCATCGGCTTTGGCGTGGGCGATGTCGCCATCTACCTGGCCCTGCCGCGGATCGGCGCACGGTTGTCGGCCTTGATGACACAATGCCTGGCGGCGCCCTTCGGCGCCCTCATGGCCTGGGCCTGGCATGGCACCCAACCGACCTTGCTCGAAGCCCTGGCCGGACTCCTGATTCTCAGCGGCGTGGCCCTCGCGTTGGCGCCGGGGCGGGCGGAGGCCCACCCGGCGGCTTCCGCTCCACTGCGCTGGAGTGGCATCGCCTGCGGCCTGGTGGCCGCTTTGGGACAGGCCGGCGGACAGGTCGTGGCCCGGCACGGATTTCAGTTGGCGAATGCCGCCCACGCACCGGCCGATCCCGTTTCCGTGACCTACCAACGCATCATTCCCGGCTTCGGAGTGGCGCTGGGCTGGTATGTCTTGAGCCAACTCACGCAGCCGGACACCGGCAACGTGCGGCCGAACTACCGACTGGCCTGGCCGTGGGTCGCGCTGAATACGCTGGCCGGACCGACACTGGGCGTGGCGTGCTATCAATGGGCGACGAAGACGGCCGAGACCTCGTTGGTGCTCAGCATCACCGCCATGACTCCGCTCTGTGTCATTCCGCTGGCGTGGTTCATCGATCACGAACGCCCCACCCGCCGCAGCGTGGTGGGTGGCATCGTGGCGGTGGCGGGCGTTGTCCTGCTGGCGCGGGCGCGATGAGTTCTTTGCCCCAAGCCGGAACATTGGATACGGACCGCACCGCACTGCCCGGCAGACATCCCTGGCCAACCGCGAAAAACGGGGGAAGCCCGCCGGCTTCCACCGTTGTCGAGCTTGGTCCCGGCAATTACGGGATGTTGATGGTGCCGCTCGTCACCAGATTCTTGGTGGCATCGTACGTGTAGCCAGAGCGGGTGAGCCCCGAGACGGTGAACGTCTCCGAACCGTGCTTGCTCGTCGCAGAACTCACAATCGCGGCTGTTCCGGTGGCATCCGTGGAGGCAGAACCCGAGCCGCCAAACACGCCCGACCAATTGCCCTTCACGCTCACCCCCGAAACCAGCAATCCGTTCAGATCGGTGACGACGACGCGGGACGTTACGGTTTTACCGCCGGACACGGTCTGGACCGTCATCGTAATGGTCTTGACGCGAAGCACCGTTGCGGGATTCTGAGCCACTGTGAGGGTGACCGTCTTCGTACCCGTGGCGCCGTTGTTATCGGTGACGGTCAAGACGACGTTGTACGTGCCCGCAGTGGTGTAGGTCTTCGACACATTCACTCCGGTGCCCGTCGTACCGTCGCCGAAATTCCACGCGTCGCTGGCGATCGTGCCGTCGGCGTCCGTCGAGCCCGCGCCACTGAAACTCACAGCGAAAGGCGCCTTGCCGGAAGTGCCGGGCGTGACCGCAATGGCGGCCACGGGCGGACTGTTGACCCGGATGGAGATCGTCGTGGAGCTCGTCACCGATTCGTCGTCCGTGACCGACAAGGTTGCCGAGTAGATTCCGGGCGTGGTGAAGGACTTGAGCACGGTCGCACCCGAGGCCGTCGAGCTGTCGCTAAACGCCCAACTGTAGCTGACGATGGATCCGCCATCCGGGTCATACGAACCGGTGCCACTGAAGGTCACCGCTTGACCGATCGCCGGCACTTGAGGGGTGGCCGTGGCGACGGACACCGGGGGTTGCGGCCCGGGCGCAATCACTGTGCCCGTGAGCGTGTACTGGCCGACGGAGGCATAGGAACTGTAGCCCGTGAGCAGGGGACTCCCTTCGCCCGTGCCCCGGACCGAGATGAAATAGGTGCCGGCCGGCAGGGTGTTGGTGAAGCCTGCGTTGAGGGCGCCGAGGGGATTGCTGGTGGCGATCAAGGTTCCGTTGACATCCAGCAATTGCGCCAGGATGTCCAGATTGGGCGAGAGGCTGTCGGGATTGATTTGAATCGCAACGGGGCCGGTGCTGACGGTGAACGAGAAAACATCGACGTCAGTGCTGGAGGTGATGACCCCGGACACGGACAACTGGGCGCCACCCGGCAGGACCGTGGCGGTGGCGGCCGTGTCGCCATGATCGTCGGGGCGCAACGGGATGTAGCCGGTGATGATCGCCAGGTTATCTTGCTGATTATTGGCCAACGAGTAGTCACCCTTGCTCCATTGGACCACCGTCTCGTAGTACCCGACACCCATGATCGGTGCCCAGTTCCCCTGTCCGTAGTAGTAGTCGCACGGGTCCGTTCCCGTCGTCCCGCAACCGGAGGTCGTGCCTTCATGATTCAGGCCCAGATTGTGTCCGACCTCGTGGGAAATCGCCTCGGCGATGAGACTTTCCCCGTTGGCCAGCATTTCCGGAAAGATCAGCGCCGGCTTGTAGGTGTCCCCAAGGCCGTCAAAAACACCGACGTAGGCAAGGCCGGTGAAGTTGCCGAAATACGAGCCGATGGGACTGATCAACGCCCGGGTGCCGTAGTACTGGTCATTGACATCGGAACGGGTGATTTGATCCTCGCTGGTCAATTCCGTGGTCACATCGACGTCGAAGGGCGCGAAATCCTCGGCCACTCGTTGCCAGATATTCTGAATGACGGTGCGCTCTTGATCATTGAAGGTCGTCAGATCCGCGTCCAGGCTCCAGGCCGGGGCCTGGATCGGCAGGCCGTGGTTGTAAAACATGCACCACCCGGACAAGCCCGGCAGGAAGTGTCCGTCGAAATCCAGATAAATGATCCGCTTGGCCGATGGGCGGCTGTGCAGCTGAAAGGTGTTGGCCAGCGGAGCGAGCGCTCCGGCCGGCGCAGTGCCCAGCGCGCCACCGCCAAGGGGGGCAGCCGCGGCGGGCTCCAGGTAGTGCAACCGGCCGGAGAAATCGACCGCCAACG
>JAYTHD010000389.1:0-5795 GCA_043732975.1 Verrucomicrobiota bacterium | reverse complement strand
ACCGTTCCGCGATTGGTGATCACGCCGTATAGATAGCCACTCATCGCATTCGTGAAATTCAGCGTCGCTCCCGCGGTCACGGTCAGTGCGCCCCTGAGTGGGCCTGTCGCGACACTCACCACCGCGCCGGGATCAAGCGTCACGGTCGCGTCCGCGCCGCCGAGCGTCCCCAGCACCACGGAATCCGACAAGACACTGGTTCCGCGCCAGGCGGTGGCGTCCAGCAGGCCACCCGCTTGATCGATCCGACCGGTGGTGGTGAAGGGCCAGTCCATATACAGGTGCCCGCCACCGGTCTGACGCAACGTCCCGGTGTTGACGAAGGCGCGGCCCGGACGGATTTCCGCGTTGATGATGGACGAATTTTGGGCGGACTCGACCATCCAGAGTCCGTCGTTGGCGATTTGTGATTCCGCCCAACCATACAGGGTCACCGCTCCCTGCGGACTGCCCAGAAGCGTGGTTCCGTGGTTCACCAACGTTCCGTATAAACTGTACTGGGTCGCGTTGGTGAATTGGAGACTCGCCCCGGCGGCCACGACCAGATCGCCTCGCAACGCACCCGCCCGGAGACTCACGACCGCGTGGTTCGTCAGGATCAGTGACGTCCCGGAGCTGCCCAGGAGGTCCGTGATCACGACGGGATCGCGCAGGAAATTGGTCCCGCGCCAATTCGCCACGTTCAGCGCACCACCGACCTGGTCGATGCCACCGCTCGTCGTGAACGGCCAATCCACGGACACAGTCCCGCCACCGGTCTGACGCAGTGTCCCCAGGTTTAGGAAACTGCGGACGTCGCTGACTTGGGCGTTCACGATCGCCGGGTTTTGCCTCGACTGAAAAAGCCACAACCCTTCATTGCGAATCTGCGCCACATCCAGGCCGTACAGCGTGGTCGACGCCGTCGGATGCCCCATCACGACGGTTCCGAAATTCACCAGCGGGCCGCGCAAACTGTAAGTGGTGGCGTTGGTGAGATTCAGCTTCGCACCGGTACCGATGGACAGGGAGCCCGCCAGTGGACCCGCCCGGGCACTCACAATTGCTGCGTCGCTGAAGCTCACGGCAGCCCCCGGACTGCCCACGCTGCCGCTGAGCGTCACCGCATCGCGCAGCACGTTGGCGTCCCGCCAATTCTGTACGTCCAGGGTACCGCCGGCCTGCTCGATATGCCCGGTGGTCGTGAACGGCCAGTCGATCGACACATTGCCCCCGCCCGACTCCCGGAGCACACCAGTATTGAGAAACAGCCGCTCAGCGCCGATTTGAGCATTGATGATCGATGGATTGCGTTCGGACTGGATCACCCACAAGCCCGCGTTGCGAATGACTCCGCCCTCGTAACCGTACAAGGTTGTGGTCGCCGTCGCGTTGCCCACCACGACGATTCCGGAATTATCCAGCGCGCCGCGGAAGGCGTATTGGGTGGCGTTGGTAAAATTCAGTGTGCCACCCGCGAGAACCTGGACGGCACCGAGGATCGGACCCGCGCGAACACTGATCACCGACGCATCCGCCACCGTCACGCCTGACTCAATCCCGCCCAGGCCGCTGAAAACCGCCGTCCCATGCAGCAGGTTCGTCCCCCGCCAGACCTGCACATCGAGGAGTCCCGCGGTTTGATTCAGCATGCCGGTGGTCGTGAACGGCCAGTCCCAGGAGACGGTCCCCCGCCCCGTTTGGCGCAGGGTTCCCGGGTTGAGAAACCCCTTTCCCGCGACGCCGTCCGCGTTGATGAAGGACGCGTT
The DNA here is from genome assembly GCA_043732975.1 of Verrucomicrobiota bacterium. GTDB lineage: Bacteria > Verrucomicrobiota > Verrucomicrobiia > Limisphaerales > UBA9464 > CANIZL01. Next base: position 4,047 of record JAYTHD010000389.1, on the reverse strand, counting down.
CTGGTCGGACGGAAACACCCACAACCCGCGATTGTGGATGGCTGCCGGACCGAACCCATAAAGCGTGGCGGGGCCCGTCGGGGCACCAACAACGACGGTACCCTCGTTGGTGAGCCCGCCGAAAAGTGTGTAGGTCCCGGTGTTGGTGAAATTCAACTCACCACCTTCACTCACCGTCAACGAGCCCTGATACTGACTTCCGACGCTCACGTTCCAAGTGCCCTGCCGGTGGATCAGCGCGCTTGCCTTTAAGTTGAATCGAAACGTCCCGGGCGAAAGCGTTTGCCGGCCCTCGCCGCCGTCCGCGCCCAAATCCAGACGCTCCACGTCCACGTCAGCGGAGAGCAAAATCGTATAGCTGCCGGCGTTGTTGACGACCGCGGTGTCCGCGCGGCCCGGAACCGAATTCGGGCTCCAATTGGTGGGCTGATGCCAATCGCCGCCGGCCACATTGGTCCAGACGATCGTCGCTCCGTGCAAAGCGATTGACCTCATCCCCACCAGGGCCAAGGCAAGCCCCGACGCACGAGTCAGTCGGCGGGGAGTGAGAAATTTGATAAAGGACATAGCGTTTCGAGAACCGTGAAAAGCCCGCCGACGCGACGACGGCGCCCCTTTCGACCAAGAGGGTGAGAAGAACGCCGGACCGAAGCAAGCGACGTGTGGCCAACGATTCGCAGATTCTTGTCTCACGCCCGCCCAACCGTGGCAGCCACGCCGGGGCGTCACTCGTCCGGATGAAACACCAGCACCTGTCCGAGCGGAGTGCCGCCCTGGCGGAACAGGGAATAAAAGCGCTTCCGGATCCCGCCAAGTTCCGCCGTGACGCGAATTTCGAAGACGCTGCTCACGACCCCCATGCCGCCGCCGGCTCCGGGCGCCGCGGCGGCACCGCCGGCCGTGAGCGTGCTCAGGTTCGGCGCCGCGGGAAAAGGCGTGTCATCAGAGGTGCCATCCACGCCATCGAGGCCCGCCCGCTGCGTCATCACCTGCTGCGCCAAAAATGGGTCCCCGCCCATGAGGACCTGGAGCACCGGCAGGGGTGCCGTGTTGATGTTCACCGCCTCCCCGGATACGGCACAAAAAATATCGACCAACCCCAGGGCCGGCAAAGGGGCCGCGTCCCGATCCCGAAGGGGAGCCGGACCGTGTCCCCGAAAGCGGGCACCCCAATAAAGCTCCGGCGTCACCCCGCGGATTTTGAGCAATTCGGAAATGTCATCAATCGGGGCATTCTTGGCATAGTAGGGCGGATCGAGTCCCAGATAATAATCATCCTCCGCCCCGTTGCCCGCCCGCGGGTTGTTGTCCGGATCCCGCCAATCGGCAATGGCGTTGATCAGGGAATCGGCATCCCCGCCCAGCACGCCCAACTGCTCCAGAATCAACTGCATGCGGTGGGGATCGTTCATCCGGTTGATGTTCAACTTTCGTTCCGCGTCGACAATCTCCACGGAGATCCGCCCCGCCCCGATCTCAATTCCCTTCAGCGACATGCCGATAAACGGATTGGCCACGTCGTTGACCGGTCCCGGGCCACCCGCCCAGAATTGGTTCAGCGCGTGAAAGCGTCCTTCCCCCGGAATGCGCCGTTGCTGATCCAGAACCCAGCGGGCGACCTCCACCCCCGAGCGCCCCATCCAATCCAATTCACCGCCGGCCTGGGTGCGAACCGAGAGGCGGGTCTCCACCTTCATGGCGTAGGCGAAGGCCCCGGCAATCACCGCCATGGATAACACCAGAACCATGACCACCACGAGGGCGATACCGCGCGTCGAACCGGTGGAAGGGTCAATCCGCTTCATCGCCGTTTTCAATTGGGCCGCACCGGTGTGGGCACCCCGCCCTGCAGGGCCCCGTCAACGCCGACGCCATAAATGCGCACGGTTCTCGTGAGCACATCGTCCGGTTCGCTCCGGGATCCCGGGCGGACCCCGAATCCCAGCGTGATGCGCACCATCGGCGGCAGTTGTCGGGGAGTGGTCCATTCAGCGACGTATTCGTTTTTTCGAACGTCCCAGAATTCAAGTGCGAAAACGGAGAGGTCCTTCGCCAGCAGCACAGGATACGACTCCACCGTGTCGAGATTCGCAGCCAGCATCGAGTTCTGGCGCATCATCAGGGCCGGCATTCCGTCCGGCCCGTTCTCCACCATGAAAGTGACCCGCCGGATCCGTTCGCCATCGAAACGTCCACTGGCGGGAAAGGAATCACTCAGGTGGCCCACCAGCGAGATGGCCGCGAAATTGCCGCTGACGTCGGAGACGAAGGCGTAGTTGGTGTTGTTGTTGAACATCACCGCCGAGCCGATGGCCTCCTCCACCGTCTGCATGGCCATGCGGCTCCGCTGGGCGTTGGCCGCGATCAGGAGCCCTGCTGCATTGCTCTGCAACACCAGTTTCCAGGTGGCGTAGAGCGACGTCAGCACGGCGGAGAAAATGAAGAGCGCCACCAGCACCTCAAGAATGGTGAAGGCCGCCCGGTTCCGCACCGCGCGCTGTCCCGCGTTCCCTTTCATCGCCCCACCCTCCGCACCGCATCCGGCCGATACAGCAAGATCGTCATCTGCGATAGATCCTCCACCCCGGCCTTGCTTCGACCGATCACCTCGAACTCGACCTGATAAAGTCCGTTGGTGGTGTATTCCGAGATCCGGCGCGCCCAGGAATAGCCCGGATATTCGTTCCCAAAGGTGCCCGAATCCGAGCCTTCTTCAATCCGGTTGGTCATCGACAACTCCGCCGCCAACGACGTGGCATCCACATGCACCCGGCTCAGGATCCGCGTTCCCTTCAGACACACCGTGCAAATCTGCAGGATGGCAAACAGCGCCATGGTCAGGATGACGCTGGCGATCGTCACTTCTATCAGAGTGAATGCCCCCCGCCGGGAACGGCTGGCGAGGGAGGCAACGTTGGCCAGCCTCACGGAACCTCCTCCACGTCGATGTACCCGGTCATCACTTCCAGGGTGAAACGCCGGGCTTCCTTGCGCAGCCATTGCATTTCCGCCACGCAATGGTCCGCCGTGCCGTTCGGATAAAACCGGATCGCGGTGGCGTCGGACGAATTGATGTAATCCCGTCCGTTCACGGTCAGTCTCCGGAAGGCCACGTCGTTGTGCAGTGTGAAATGGCTGACCATTTTCGGACCTCCCCAATTCTCGGCCATCCGTTCGTCCAACCCCGCGCTGCTGACCCCGTTCTTCGCGCCCATGACTCCCTCCGGCGCGGGCTCAATCAGCATTCGCGTCTGATTCGCATCCGCGAGGATCACCAGTTGCATCGGACGCCCCATCAGGATCGCCCGGTTCCGGGTTTCCCGCGCGGCATCGATGAAATCCTTGGTCGCCTGGGCGATGGGCGAACGCACGATGGCGCGCAGGTTGGGAATCGCCACAGCGAGCGCGATGCCGATGATGGCTATCGCCACCATCAGCTCGATCAAGGTGAACGCCGACCGGCCGGCCGTGAGCGTCCGGCGAGCCGGCGGCCATTCCGAACGGTGGACCCTGGGCTTCACCGGCCTTGGGTTTGGATGCTGCTGGTGATGGCAAACATGGCCTGCATGACGCTGATCAGCAGGAAACCGACGACCACCGCAATCGCCACAATCATCACCGGCTCGATCAGGTTGGTCATCGTGCGCAGGGCGATGTTGAGGTCGTTCTCGTAGGTCTCGGCAATGTTGTTCAGGGAAGCCGGAATGTCGCCCGTCTCTTCGCCGATGCGGATCAGATCGATCATCAACTGCGGGAAAATGCCGGCATGGGCAAGGGGTTGGGCGAGGGTTTTGCCGTCGGTCACAGCGTCGCGCGTGGCGGCGACGGCGTCCTTCAGGATGGAATTGGGTACCACGGCCTCGGTAATTTTCAAGGCGGTGAGCACGGGCACACCATTCTGCAGCAAAGTCGCCAGGGTGCGGGAAAATTGCCCGAAAAGATTGAGCCGCACCACCCCGCCGAGCACCGGCGCCCGCATCTTGAAGGCATCCATCCGGCGTCGCCCCCCCGGCGTGGCCGCATACCGGCGCACCAACGCCCAAGTGA
>JAYTHD010000388.1:0-26167 GCA_043732975.1 Verrucomicrobiota bacterium | reverse complement strand
CTGCGGTTGCTGCGGTTGCCGCGCCCGTACCCGTGCCCCCCTGGTGCGGCTTGGTCACCGTGTACTTTTTGGATGAATAGGGCCCGCCCTCGCTGCCTGGGCGCAGAACAATGTGTTCTTCCCGGGTGACCCGATATTCGTCGACGTCGATGACGTCCAAATTGCCGAAAAGCTTGGCCATCAGCACCCCGATGGTGCGTGCCCCCTTGTCTTCGTCGGCAATCTTTGCCGCCCCGGGAATCTCCACGGCGGAGATGAAACACATCGTGAAAATGTCCTTCGCGGTAGCTGACACATCCAAAAAGTTTTGGCCGGCACACGCCATGACGTAATTCCGCAACCAGACCCTTGTCGGATTGCCCGCTCGGGATTGAGCTTCTTCGTGGCCATCCATAATCGGCCCCAGTTGGAATGTGTTTTGGACAATCCAATCCAAAATCTGGACCCATTCGCGGAAGCTGTGCCGGGTATCGTTGGTTCGTAGTTGTCCACGGACGTACCAGTCGCGGATGACGGAAAATACACAGCCGAGGTAGAACGGTTGGTTTGCCCGCACATGGTCAATCAGGTCGCCCGCGAGATATTTCTTGAACGTGTGCCCGGGCGGCTTCTTCCGAATGCGGATTATGTTGCTCCGGTTTGCCAAATCCCGGGTCATGTCGACTCCATTCGACGTGATGAAGATAAAGTGGTTTTCGGGTGTCACGGAGACTTCACCACGATGTGGCACACGGCACGGGAACGAGGTTTCTGCCGTTAGGAAGGCTTCCAAATGAGGGCTGTCGATTCGCCCGCGGATGTTGTCCAATTGGATGAAGGGACGTCCGGCAATCAACTGTTGGCTCAGGCTTTCATCCATCGATCCAACACCCCCGGCGCGGCTGGTTACAAGCGAAACCCTTTCGTTGTAAATCGCAGCGATGATTTTTTGACGAAAGGTTTTGCCGGACTGCGATTGATCGGCCTCGGCAACGTCAATGGGCACAGCCCTTCTCAAGAAACCTCCTGACTTCAAGGCCGGGGAAATCAGGCTGGCCATCGCCCGCGCCTTGTCACCCCGTGTCTGAAAGTCGAACTCGTCTAGAAGCGCGAGGAGACTGGCAACGGCGGTTGCCAGTTCGACCTCCGGCGGTGGGGACCCACCCGTCACGAAGAGTTCGGTGGCTTTGTCGTAGCCGATTCCCGACGCCTTTAGTCCCCCGTCGACAACTCGAAGAATTGGGCAATTGATCAGCCCTTGAACCCGCGGCAGGAGCGTCCGGGCCTCTTCAGTAGCCAAAAGTGCTGTAGCAGCGTCGGCTGAGCATCGTTTGGGCTTCCAAACGGGTTCGCCATTTGCCCCAGAGCCCAAGGCAACCAGGCAGGCGTGCCTCTCAAAAACCGAGCGCGCCGCGGGCGGTTGAAGGATCTCCAAAGCAAGCATCTTATCGTCCCGCTGCTGTAGACGCATGATCACCCCGCCCCGGACAAATAGGGTGTTGGTTGGGGCTATCAGGCGAAAAAGGTGCTCGGCACATTCGGTGATTGTCACTTCACCCCCGGGCAGTACCACCACCGGCTTCGACTCAACTACACTTGGGCGGAGCGTGCCTTCAATTTGCAGAGGAAGAAGGCCGTCACTCGGCAATGAATCACTCATTGGTGAGCCCTCCTTCGAGAAAAAGCAGTCGTTGGAAACGGCCTGGCGTCCGTTGCCATCCGGGAAGCCGGCAAGGTTGAGCATCCCGAAATAAGGCCGGGTCGGCGCCCAACTCCGGCAGAATCATGGCGAGTTCTTCGATAACCCGCGACGATACTCCCCGAACGTCAAACCATCCGTGGAGGCTTTTCCCCCCCGTATCGACAATGGCGCGCATCTTCAGGTACCGCCGGCACCACCAAAAGAGGGCGAGCGTCTGGGGCTTGGTCAGGCTGTCGCTTTCGACTACCAGATACCGGCGCGCCACCACATTGGCGCGGCTCCGAGACTCGCTTCCGGCCTTAAACGTGGAGGGAACGGTGAGGGGCCCTATAACTCGGCTCAGCGATAGCCATTCCCGCGCCGGCTTGAAATTCCTACGGTGTTTGGGCTTTCCGGAATCGTACTTGTCGCCGCACCAGATAATGTCGTCCGGGTGAAACAGGGTTCCGACAAAAAGCCTAAATTCCGCGAAGGGGTCATCGGGCAGGGGGATTGGCGAACTCGCCCGCAGAGAGTCCAAGTCGACAACCGCCGCTCCAAGAATAGCCTCTCGGTTCGCCTTGGCGCGTCGCCGCAAGTCCCCGGCTGCTACCTTCCGCTTGCGCCGCTCGAACTCCACGGCGGTGGGGATCCGGGGCGCCGGACATCCGCTTGCTGCCTCTTCCGCCCCAATTCTGCGCCGCAGTAGCAAATTTGCTTCAGCGACTTCGGCCCGACAGGAAGTGTGGACGCAGTGGATGGTAGGCGCGCCGTCCAGGATTACGCGGCAATCCCGCTCGGCGTTGCGGCCTGTATGCCGGTTTACCCCCGGGCACTGGCAATAGCCGAGTTCATCACTCTGCCAATCGACTTCAACCAAAATCCGTGTGGCAATTTCTTGTCGGCTCGGGCCTGACTGCGGCTTGCCGGATGGAGAAAACATGGCTAGCCTTGGTGAGTTGGTAGTTTGATCAGTTCCGCCGGTCGTAGGGGTGCAACCCTCGGCCGGCTTCCTGGTTTTCTGGTCCTCCGGTTCTTTCGGATTCATAGAGCCACCCCTTTCTGTCCCGCGGCGGCTGCCTCAGTTGCCGGGACGGCGGTTTGGCCTTCAATGAACTTGAGGATGGAGGCCAATTCAAAGAGACGGATTCCGCGAACTGCCCCAGGCTGACGAATCGATTTGGATCGGATCCAGCCTTTGTCGCTCCAACGGTAGAGCGTGGCGCGGGAGATTCCCACATGCGGTTCAAGGCCGCGGGAAGGAGCGCGAAGCCAGACGGGTCGGTGCCCTTCGCGTTGAGATTCGAGATCCGAAACCTGCTTCGCGTGGGCCGACGAATCGGCGCTTGGGACCCCCGCGATGCGGGGGGTAGAACGTTGTTTTATACTCATGACGTCGCCCACGATGCCCGGAGATTTCCCCATCGCTAGCTACCCGATCTGCCTGCGGAATGGGTCGCAGGCAGATCACCTAGCTTGACATCAACAGCTTGAGCCACCGGGACACTTCCGCGTTGTCGTTCAATCTTCTGCCTGCATTCTGGAAGTATCGATTCACTTCCGTCCGCGTCCTCACATTTAGATCAAACCCCACATTTTTTACCGCTTTCGAAATAGCATTCTCGGTTATCCCTGCGGTTCGAATACCAGTTCTTCCTATCGCGGCGATAATCTCGGAATGGCTGGCTACGCGAATTGTTTCCCCGGCATTGGAAACGACTCCTTGCAAGCAGGCAGCGGCCTTTCCGTAGCTGTCGGTTATGATTGGATTCCGCCTCATGAACTCGACAATTGTCTGTTGAATATTGAGATCCTTATAGGGGTCCTCGTCGACGACCTTTTCGTACTCGGGCCAAAAGACCGAGGGAAACGGCGCGGCATGATTGGCACACTCCATCTCGTAAGCCGTCAACTGTTCGAGCTGACCAAAATAAATCTTCCGCGAGGCCTCAACCGTACCGAAGACGAGTTGGTAGTTATGCTCTGTTGGACTTCTATATGAGAGATTGGCGCCCACGACAAGTGCCACTGTGCGCACCGTGGGGTGGTTGTGCGCCATGAGCCTCCGACAGGTCACCTGAATGTTTTCTACCTCCCGCCATCGAACCCAAGATTAAAAGAAATGCTTGGGCACCTTCGTCTTGGGTTTCCGATCTTCAACCCTTGGGGAAGCGGAGGGAACGTCCGATGAAACACCCTTCGCCTTCATGGGCTTAGCTCGAATCACAGCTTCTCGACCGCCTCCCGGAGCTTCTCCACCCCGTGTTTGGTGTAGGCGTCGTTCACCTTGGTTGAACGGTGCCCGGTCAGCTTCATCCGCAGTTCCTGCGAAACCCCGGCGTCGGCCAAAATGGAATTCGCAGTGTGGCGCAGGGAGTGAAAGGTCCGGCTGGCAAACTCCCTCCCGGACGCCTGCGCCTTCAGCCTCCTGTCGACACCAGCCTTCCGCATGAGTTCAGCAAACTGCCGACTCAACCCCGCCCGCCCGCTGGTCGCCATCCCGGCCAGCTTGGGGGTGACATACCCGGGCGCCTCGTCGACGCCCGCCTTGGCCTCAAGGTGAGCCAGCAAACGGCTATGGAGCGGAGCAGTTAACTCGGTCTTGGTCTTTCCTTGGACGACGACAAGGGTGCCATTGGTCAGGTTTACGTCCGCCCAACGAACCGAGATGCAATCGCTCAACCGCTGGGCTGTAAAGGCGCCGAAGAAAATCACGGTTTCCCATTCAGTCCCTTCCGCCGCCTTGAGCAACATGTCGACCTCGGCCTTGGTGAAAAGCTCGCGGCTCTGCTGGCTCAACCGCCCGGGCAGTTCAACGGCCTCCACCGGATTGCTGGGAACGAGCCCTTGCCTCCGCGCCCGCTCCATGGCGGTCCGTAGCGTCTTCATATCGACGTCGAGCGTTCCCGACGACCGCCCCGCCTTCACCCGGGCATCGTAAAACTTCTGAAAGTCCGCAGGGCGTAGCGCGGTCAACGGCTTGTCCGCCCGGTCCCCGAGCAACTCCAAGAACTGTTTCACGGTGGACGAGTAGCGGGAGTGAGTCCCCGCGGTCTTCGTCGCTTCCTTCGAGACCAGCCAATCGTTGAAGTAGGTTCGAGTGACGGTCGACCGAAGGGTTTCCTCGCCGCCCGTGACCGCCTCCAAGGTTTCCGAGAGGATCTTCCGAAACTGGGCCTCGGTGGCGGTCCCAGCCCGCCCCAGCTTCGCGGCCCGGGCATATTCGAAGGCGGCCCGCTCGGCCTTGTTGCGCTCGGTTTGCTTGGTGGAGACTTGGCGTCTCTTCCCATGAGCATCGGTGTAGCAGGCGAAGAAGTAGGGCGACCCGGGGAACTTGCGAAGGCTGGCCATCTTACTCTCAACAATACTCTCAACATCTCAGGTTGTCAAGGATGTCTCACGACGTTGCATTGCAAACTGTTACAGGTTTTCATTGGGGCGGAATCGAGTCGCCGGTTCGATCCCGGCCCCAGCCACCACTTGATCAAACCCGTTGGTTTCCAAGAGGTGTAAGACAAGAATCTTCAACGAATGTAAAGTCGCTTTTTATCTGCGTTGACGTATCTACTGATGTAGATACGTCAATATGAAACCTTACCCCCACCTTTTGTCCGGGCTGGCGGCGATCTCTTCCATGGAGAAGGGCAAACTTTGCTCCTGCGCTCATCGTCCGAGCAGCGAGGACGCAGGTTACTGTCGCCTCCAGTATCGGGAAAACGGCCGCAATGTCTCCCGCCACGTGACGGCGGCGGAGGTTCCCGCCCTGCGGGAAGCCATCGACGGGTATCAGCGTGCCCGCGAACTCATCGAGCAGTATCTCGACAGTATCGTCGCGGAGACCCGGCACCGCCTCGCCGGCTCAAAACAAAAGCCTCCGCCCCCGCCCCGGCCCTCGCGCGGGAAGCCGAGATGGGAGCCGCGGATCAACGCAGATTGACGCGGGCAACCAGCCTTTGGAATTGGTCTCTCGACGCTCGGCGGCAGCCGTCCACCGCGCAGTAAACCGGACACCCCCCCCGCCCACGCAGATTCAGACCCTCAGCGCCCCAGCGCGTGCGCCAATCATTCGAAGCCGGCCCACACAAAGTAGACGAGCAGCGCGCACACGCCGATCAAAAGGACCGTGTCGAAATTGCGTTGGTAGTTGAGTTTGAACCCAAACGCCTCGAGGAGAAGGATGACGGGGAGCGTTACGACGGCGACGCCGATGCCTTTGAGGCTGATCCACCCGCCACCTTGAGAGGAGCGGGCCTCGCTGGCTTTCAGGGAAAAGAGCAGCGCGACGCGCCCGCCTTCGCGTTCGATTCCCCGATGGATTTCCAACCGGAGTTGGTCGAAGGAGAGTTGGCGCAGAATGCCGCCCTCACCGGCGCGCATCGTGATGCCCGCCGCATCGGTGAAATCGCGGAGCATAGTCCCGCGATGGTCGATACACAGATTGTCGATGGTCGTGCTCATGGTGTCGAAGTGGGCGTCCGTTCACCCGCCAAACGGGGCAGGCAGGACTACATCGAATATCCATTCAACCGTCGGCAAAATCAGCGTCTTGTGCCAGCTCTGCAACCCGATTCCGGCCCCCCCAAAGTTACCCGGACGAGTCCGGGGCACAAATCCGTGGACCATGCCCGGGAGTTTGGTTAATGGCGTCAGGTGGGGGCTCCGCGACACTCGCCAATCCACCAGAACTTCGGGACTGAACGATCCAGGCGATGCCTCGTGCATTCCCTCCGCTTCCGATACTGAATAGGTCTGGGTTGCGCCGGCCGAAAATCGGGATTCCTACGACCCGTCCGTTGGTAATAACGCTTTTGCTTTATCAATGCGGGAGCGGCGCTACCTGTGCCCGCCAGCGCTTCTGCCATCTTCCTGGTTGATCCCCACCGTGCACGCCAAGGCCATCGCCCGGCTTCCGCCTTGATGGCGCGACTTGATCAACGCCGAACTTGCCGCCGGCAACGGCGAGATCACCGATGCCGAGCGCCACTTCTTCATCCTCGACCCCCGGGCGCCCGCGCCCGCGACCGATAGGGACGCCCTCCGCGACCGACTCGACGCGCGGCAACGTGCCGCGGAAGCCGCCATGAGCCGCGGCAGTTGCTCAGGAGTGTTGACTCCGGCGGTCGTTTGGTGCGGAGAGAAGCGGAGCCGCTCGAAGAAACATTTTAGCGATGCCTGAGAACGCTTGCTGGCACCAGTCTCCGTTGAATCGAAAAGCTGACTCTCGAGGACAAGCCGAGGCGATGTCCGATCGTCAGCCCCGACGACCTATCAACGGTTCCAAGCCACCAGGCATCTTTCGGTGCCGGGCCAAAACCCACCCTGTTGTAACAAGCGAGACGGGCAGACAACGACATCGGGTCGCAACCGCCGGTTCATGGCCGCCCACCCTTTTTGGAATCTCCGCGACCGAGTTCCACGTGACCAAGTCCACGAATGAGTTAAGGATACGATTGGATGAAAAAGTTGATCGTCATCGTGTTCTCGGTGCTGCTGCTCGGTGGATTGTCCATCGGAGTCGGTGGCTGTGGCACTTATAACGGCCTGGTGGGACGCAAGCAGGGCGTCGACAGCGAGTGGGCGCAGGTGGAGGCCCAGTACCAGCGACGCCTCGATCTGGTGCCCAATCTGGTGAAGACGGTGGAGGGCGCCGCCAACTTTGAGCGCGGGGTGCTCAAGGAAGTCACCGAGGCGCGGGCTTCCGTGGGGCAACTCAAGGTCACCCCGGGCCAGGCTCCGGCAACCGCGGAGGAGTTCGCCAAGTTCCAACAAGCCCAGGGCGCGTTGTCCTCGGCGTTGTCGCGGCTGTTGGTGGTCTCCGAGAAATATCCGGACCTCAAGGCCACGGCGGCCTTCCGGGATTTGCAGGTTCAATTGGAGGGGACCGAAAACCGCATCGCTGTGGCACGTCAGGATTTCAATCGGGCCGTTCAGGTCTACAACACCGCCGCACAACAGTTCCCCGGGGTAATCATCGCGCGCCTCGCCGGCTTCACTGTCCGCCCCTATTTCCAAGCCGAGGCGGCGGCCGCCAAAGCTCCCAAGGTTGAATTCAATCTGGGCAAACCTGCCCCATGAGGGGGCGTGGGTGGCGGCCCTGGCCCGCGCTTTGGCTCGCATTCATCCTCTGGAGTGGCGGGCTGACGGGCCTGCGGGCGGCTCCCGCGCTGCCGCCGCCGCCGGACGGGTATGTCGCGGATCGGGCAGGACTGCTACCGCCGGCCGTTCGCGCCGAGCTAAACGCCCGCCTGCGGCAATTCGAGCGGGATTCGTCCTCACAGGTCGTCGTCTGGCTGGAGCGCAAACTGCCGCCGGATGCCGCCCTGGAGGGTTATGTGCACGAGGTCTTCCGGCAGTGGCGGATCGGTCAGGCGCGCACCAATAACGGCATCCTGCTGGCCATCTTCGTGGAGGACCACAAGGTCCGGATCGAAGTCGGGCGCGGGTTGGAGGGAACCTTTCCGGACATTCTCGCGGGACGGATCATCAACAACGAAATCACCCCCCGCTTCCGGGCCAATGATTACCCGGGCGGCGTTCGGGCCGGGGTGGCCGGCATACTCGCCGCGACGCGCGGGGAGTACCGCGGTACCGGAACGACCGTGCGGGAACGTCAGCGCGGGCTCGGCTCCCGCCCCGATGGCGCCGGGCGAATTTTCCTGCTCATCGTGGTGGGGCTGTTTGCTTGGTCAATCTTTCGGCGATTCCGATCCGTCAGCCCCTACAGCGCGGGGCAGGGCTGGACGCTCGGTAGCGGTGGCTGGGGCGGCGGCGGGAGTGGGGGGAGCGGCGGCGGCGGCGACTCCGGAGGCTTCAGCGGGGGCGGTGGGGATTCGGGCGGCGGGGGCGCTTCGGGTTCCTGGTAATTTGCAAGTGGCCATGAGGAAATTATGCGACCGGAGAAATTCATCGAGCAATTGGAGGATCAACGGATCGTCGCCGCCATCCAACTCGCGGAGGCGGCGACATCGGGGGAGATCCGGGTGTTTGTCACCCGCCATTCGCCCGTAGATCCATTGGCCGAGGCGCTTCGCCAATTTTCCAAACTGGGCATGACCCGGACCCCACAACGCAATGCCGTCCTTCTATACTTGGTTCCATTGAGCCGAACTTTTGCGATTGTGGGCGACGAAGGCATTCATCAACGCTGCGGTCAGGATTTTTGGGATCGCGTCCGGGAGGAGATGAGTCGTCGTTTCAAGGTAGGAGATTTTACCGGCGGTGTGATCGCGGGAATTCAATCCGCCGGCACGGAACTGGCGCGGCACTTTCCCAAGGTGGCCGGGGATCAAAATGACCTGCCCGATTCGGTCGTGCGGGATTGAGGGGGTTGGCATCCCGGACTACCACCGCGCGGGTTCGCGATTGGCGCTGCCCACGCGGTGCGTCAATGAGTCGCCCAGTTCGGTGCGGAAATCCTCGGCGTAACTTAACATTTGGCCCAGAATCTCCGGGTGACTCGTCGCCAAATTAAGGGTTTCGCCGGGATCCGTGACGAGGTCGTAGAGCGCGAGTTCCATCGGCCGGCTTTCACCGCGGCCGCGGGCGCCGTTCCGGCCCTGCCATTCCTTGGGAAAGAGTTGCGCGCGATGCGGCAGGACGAGTTTCCAGGGCCCGGAGCGGATGGCCTGAAGTTCGTTTTGATTATACCAGAAGCCATAGGCCGCATGGGGATTGGTGGCCCCCGGAGCGCCACTCAGGAGCGGCCAGATATCGCGGCCGTCGATCGGACGGGAGGGCAGAGGGGCACCGGACAGTCCGGCCAGCGTCGGCAGGAGATCGATGGTCATCAGGGGCTCGGCGGAGACGCGGCCACGGGGAATATGTCCCGGCCAGCGGGCGATGAAGGGGACCCGGACGCCGCCATCAAATACACTCGCCTTCGCCGCCCGATGCGGACCGGCCGAACCGGCGTGATTTCCGTACAATTGCCAGGGTCCGTTGTCGCTGGTGAAGATCACCAGGGTCCGTCCCTCGAGATGGTTTCGTTTCAAGGCCTGCAACACCTGGCCCACCGACCAATCGATCTCCTCGATCACATCGCCGTAAAGTCCGTCGCGGGCGTGTCCGCGGAAGGCCCGGCTGGCAAAGAGGGGTACGTGCGGCATGGAATGAGCCAGGTAGAGGAAGAACGGTTGCCCCTGATTTTTCTCGATGAAATGGACCGCCCGCTCCGTGTAGCGACGGGTCAGTTGCGATTGATCGGGCTGTTCCTCGATGACTTGATCGCCTTCGATCAGCGGAAGGGGCGGATAGCCGCTGGCGGGCGCCGAGGGATTGTTGGGCCACATGTCGTTCGAGTAGGGCAGGCCGAAATATTCGTCGAAACCCTGGTGAATGGGCAGGTAGGCGGCGGGCCGGCCGAGATGCCATTTGCCGACACAGGCGGTGGCGTAGCCGCGGGTCTTGAGCACCTCGGCGAGGGTGATTTCGTCCGGATGCAGCGCCACCCGCGAATCCGGCATCAGGGCGCCATGAATGCCCACCCGATTCGCATAGCAACCGGTCAGCAGCGAGGCGCGCGAGGCCGAACACACCGGTTGCGAAACGTAAAAACTGGTGAAGCGCGATCCATCGTGGGCGAGTCGATCCAGGTGCGGCGTGCGGTGTCCCCGGGCGCCAAAACTGCCCAGATCGCCCCAGCCCAGGTCATCGCAGAAGACCACCACCACGTTGGGACGATCCACAGTGCTGGCCGGCGCCGCATCGCCACACCCGGCGAGCCAACCGGCCAGGCCGGCGAGGAACGCGGGGAATTTGCACAAATTTAGCAAGCGGCTCATGAATCCAATCTGGCCCGCGTTCGGAAGCGCCGGCAAGCCGCATGAAGGATTTGTCACCGGGCGAAAATACGTTAGTCAATGCGCGTGAAATTCCCTCGCTTGTTTCCCCTCATCGGACTGGTGTTCTGCTGCTGGAATGCCGGCAACATCGCCCAGGCCCAGACGCCTCCACCCGGTTTCAAGGCCCTGTTCAACGGCCACGATCTGAACGGCTGGCGGGGTGGGGACACGTTTGATCACCGCAAGTATCTGGCGCTTTCCCCGGAGAAGCGCGCGGAACAGGATACGACCTGGAAGGCGGACATGCAGTCGCACTGGCGGGCCGAAGGCCAGGAACTGGTGAATGACGGTCACGGCAAATACGCGACCACTGAAAAGGACTACGGCGATTTCGAATTGTTGGTCGATTACAAGACGGTGCCCAAGGCGGATTCCGGCATCTATCTCCGCGGCGTGCCGCAGGTGCAGATCTGGGATTACACGGAGAAGGAGAAATTCAGCATCGGTGCGGACAAGGGCAGCGGTGGTTTGTGGAACAACAGTCCGGGCGCCCCGGGCAAGGATCCGCTGGTCCTCGCGGACAAGCCGTTCGGCGAGTGGAATCATTTCCGCATCCTGATGATCGGCTCCCGCGTGAGTGTCTGGTTGAATGAAAAGCTCGTGGTCGATCACGCCCTGCTGGAGAATTACTATGATCGCAAGACCCCGATTCCGGCCAAGGGACCGATCGAACTGCAAACCCACGGCGGCGAGATCCGCTGGCGCAATGTGTTCATCCGGGAGATCGGTGCCGACGAAGCCAACCGCACCCTGACCGCCACGGGTGAGGCCGGTTTCCAGCACGTTTTCAATGGCCGCGACTTCACGGGCTGGGCCGGTCCGGTGAACAACTACGAAGTGACCGAGGGCGCCATCGTCTGCAAGCCGCACAACGGCGGGACCATCTACACGCAGGAAGAGTACAGCGACTTCTCGGCGCGCCTGGAATTCCGACTGCCGCCGGGCGGCAACAATGGTCTGGCCATTCGGTATCCGGGCGAGGGCGACACCGCCTACGTGGGCATGTGCGAATTGCAGGTGCTCGACACCGAGGCCGAGATGTACGCCAAGATTGATCCGCGGCAGGCGCACGGCTCCGCGTACGGCATGGTGGCGGCGCACCGCGGTTATCTGCGGCCCACCGGCGAGTGGAATTTCGAGGAGGTCACGGTGAAGGGTTCGAAGATCCGCGTGGAACTCAATGGCACGGTGATCCTCGATGCCGACCTGGCCAACGTGAAGGAATTCATGGCCAACTCGGCGCATCCAGGCAAGGACCGGACGCAGGGACACTTCGGCTTCGCGGGCCACAATGATCCCGTGGCCTTTCGCAATGTGCGGTTGAAGAAACTGTAAGCCTGCACGGAACGTCGCGACGATTGATGCCCGCCGGATTCCAGAGAAGGACCCGTATGAAAAACACTCTCAGTCGTCGCGACTTCCTCGCCGGCGCAACGGCCGCAGCCGCCGGTCTCGGGTTGTCCGGGACCGTTCTGGGCGCGCCGGGCCGGCGTTTGTCGGCCAATGACAAACTGAACCTCGGCTTCGTCGGCACCGCCGGTCAGGCGGGCTTCAGCCTGGAGAATCTCAATACCCACAACATCGTCGCCCTGTGCGATGTGGATGAGAAGAACCTGAACGCCGCGCTGGCCAAATATCCGGGATCCAAGGGCTACCGGGATTTCCGGCGGTTGGTGGATCATCCGGATCTCGATGCGATCGTCGTGGCGACGCCGGATCACACTCACGCCGTGGCTGCCCTCGCGGCCTTGAAGAGCGGCCGCCATCTTTATTGCGAGAAGCCGCTGGCACGCACGATTTCCGAGACGCGCAAGATCACCGAGACCGCGCGTCGAATGAAGCGGGTGACGCAGATCGGCACACAGATCCATGCGGGGAACAATTATCGCCGCGTGGTGGAATTGGTGCAAAGCGGGGCCATTGGCAACGTCAGCGAAGTCCATGTCTGGGTGGCTTCCAGCTACGGTGGCAAGGAACGACCCACGACCACGCCGCCGGTGCCGCCCAATCTGGATTGGGACCTGTGGCTTGGCCCGGTGCATCCGCGGCCGTATCATCCGGATTATGTGCCGTTCAACTGGCGTCATTGGTGGGCTTTTGGCGGCGGATCCCTGGCGGATTTCGGCTGCCATTTCATGGACCTGCCTTTCTGGGCGTTGGACCTGAAATACCCGCTCACCATTGAGGCGCAAGGACCCCCGGTGCATGCGGAATCCTGCCCGCCGTGGTTGATCGTGAATTACACGTTCCCCGGGCGTACCCACGCCGGCAAAAAGCTTCCGCCCGTGAAGTTGACCTGGTACCACGGCGGCAAACATCCGGGCCAACCATTGCTGTCGGACGAGCAATTCGGGAAGTGGAAGAGCGGCGTCCTGTTTGTCGGCGACCAAGGCCAGTTGATTTCCGACTACGGCCGGCACGCGCTTTGGCCCGAGGAAAAGTTTAAGGACTTCGTCCCGCCCCAACCGTTCATCCAGGATTCCATCGGTCACCACAAGGAGTGGGCAAAGGCGATCGTCACCGGCGGGACGACCACCTGCAATTTCGACTATTCCGGTCCCCTGACGGAGACAGCGCTGCTCGGCAATGTGGCGTATCGGATCGGCGCCAAAATCGACTGGGATGCGGCCGGGATGCGGGCGCGCAAAAACTCGGCGGCGCAGGAGTTCATCCAGCATCATTATCGTCCCGGCTGGAGCCTCTGAGAGGTCAAAGAATTCAATGGTAGGTTCAGATTCCCAGGAATCTCCGAGTCGTTGATCGCGGCGGTGAAGTTGGTGTTCTGGTCCGCAGTACACGCTGCGAAGGAACACGAGGTTTTGGGCTGCGGAAGTCCTCTACCGCTTTCACCAGCGGCCGCGCGACCTGAGCGAATGCCCGAGCTCCCAGCGGACAAGCATCGCGGTTCGCTTTATGCCGTGTGTTCCATCGTGCCCAATCGGTGATCCGCCCATCCCCGACGCCCATTTTGGCAAACGACCTCAATGCGCACCCGCCGGCCGACGGGGCTGTCCCGCTGCGTGCGGGCCGGTGGCACTGGCGCCCTCGAAGACCAGGTAGAGCGTCGGCAGGACGATGAGGGTGAGGAAGGTGGCCGAAATCAGCCCACCGATGATAACCACCGCCAACGGCTTCTGTGTCTCTGAGCCAATTCCGTGGGACAACGCCATCGGCAGCAATCCCAGCATCGCCAGGAGCGCGGTCATCAGGACGGTGCGGAGCCGCGTGGAGGCACCCTGCGACACGGCCTCAAGCGGGTGCAGGCCTTCGTCCATCAACTGATTGAAATAGCTGACCATGACCACGCCATTGAGAACCGCCTGGCCAAACAGAGCGATGAAGCCGATCGCCGCCGAAACACTCAGCGGAATGCCCGTCAGCAACAGGGCGAAGATGCCGCCGATGAGCGCGAAGGGCACATTCAGCAGGATCAGCGCCGCGCTCTTGAACGATTTGAAGGCGTCAAAGAGCAGGATGAAAATCAGGAACACACTGATGGGCACGATCAACGCGAGGCGCTTCATCGCACGCTGTTGATTCTCAAATTCACCGCTCCAGGTCACCGTGTAGCCCTGGGGCATTTGAATGTCCTTCACCCGGTCCTGCATGTCGCTGACCACGCTGCCCATGTCGCGGCCCTTGATGAAGACGCCGATGGCGGTGACCCGCGTGCCGTTCTCACGGCTGATGTTCATGCTGCCGCCGCTCAACCGGAAGTCAGCGACCTCGGAAAGCGGGATGTGCTGGCCCTCGGGCATGTCGATCAGGATCTTCTTCATCCGCTCGAGCCCGCGTTCCGCTTCGGGAAGGCGCACGAGGACGCTGAAGTGCTTCTCGCCCTCCCAAAGCTCCGTCGCCGCCTTGCCGCCGAGGCCGATCTCAATCTCGTCCTCGACATCCTGCACGTTGAGCCCGTAACGGGCGGCGCGGCGGCGATCAATCTCAATGAGCGATTGCGGCACCTCCCCCGCGCGGTCGATGAAAGCCCGGGCGACGCCGGGGACGTCGTGGATCTTCTTCAACACCTGTTCGACCTGCGCCCGCAGCACCGGCGCCTCGGTGCCAAACACCTTGATCACGACCTGGCCGTCGATTTGGGAAATGCTCTCCAGAACGTTGTCGCGGATCGGCTGGGAAAAGCTGGTTTCGACGCCGGGCAGGGCATCGAGATTCTTGTCCATCTCATCCAGGATTTTTTCCTTGGTGATCCCGGCGCGCCATTCCGCGTTGGGCTTCAGCGCCACAAAGACCTCGCCCATGTTGATGGGTTTCGGGTCGGTGCCGTCCTCGGGACGTCCGCACTTCGAGATGGCGGTGCTCACCTCCGGCGTCTTGCGAATGAGCTTGCGGATCTGCTCCATGCGCAGGACGGTTTCGGAGACCGAGATGCCGGGCGGCAGGGTGACGTTGACCCAGATGCTGCCCTCGTTGAGTTCAGGCAGGAACTCGGTGCCCAGTTTCGGTACCACCGCAAAGCTGGCGGCCAGCGCGGCGACCGCGGTACCCAGGACGATGATCCGGTGCTTGAGCGACCAGGCCAGCAGGGGCTCGTAAATCCGCTTGCAAAACCGCACGACGAAATTGTCCTCGTGGGGGATTTTTTTTCGGAGCAGGAAGAAGCAGAGCATCGGCACCAGACTCAGCGAGAATATGAGGGACCCGATGAGCGCGGAGGTCACCGTCCACGCCATGGGGGAAAAGATGCGTCCCTCGTGGCGCTGCAGCGTGAAGATCGGAATGTGCGCCGCGATGATGATCAGCATCGAGAAGAACGTCGGGCGGCCCACTTCCGTGGAGGCGTGGAGAATGGTGGTGCGAAGTCGCTTCAACCGGGACGCCTTGTCGCCGCCTGGTTCTTCCGGTGGCAATTCACTCAGGCGGCGAAAGATATTTTCCACCACGATGACGGCGCCGTCGACGATGATTCCAAAATCCATCGCCCCGAGCGACAGCAGATTGGCGGGGATGCCGCGCCAGGTCAGCCCGATGAAGGTGGCCAGCAGCGAGAGCGGAATCATTAACGCCACGATGAACGCCGCGCGGACATTGCCGAGAAAGAGGAGCAGCACGAAGGTCACCAGCAGCGCACCCTCGGCCAGGTTCTTGAACACGGTCTTCAGTGTCGTGGCGATGAGCCACGTGCGGTCATAGTAGGGAACGATCTGCACGCCCTTGGGCAGGATCGTGGTGTTCAGGGTGGCCACCTTGGCCTTCACGGATTCCAGGACATCGCTGGGGTTTTCACCCTTCCGCATGAGCACGATTCCGGACACGATGTCGCTGTTGTCATCCTGACCCACCACCCCCTCGCGCGGCACGTTGCTGATGGTGATGTCCGCGATGTCCCGCACCTCGATCGGAGTGCCGTTGTGCGCGGCGACAACCACGTTGCCGATGTCGTCCTTGGAATGCAGCAGACCGATGCCACGGATGAAATACTGCTGGGAACCCTGCTCGACCTTGCTGCCGCCCACATTGGCATTGCCGCGCCCGAGGGCGGTGTAGAGCTGCTGGAGGGTGACGCCCACGGACTTCATCCGCGCGAGATTGGGATTCACTTCGTAGGTCTTGATGAGGCCGCCGAGGCTGACGATATCGGCCACACCGGGCACCATGCGAAGCTGCCGCTCCACGACCCAATCCTCCAGCGTCCGCAACTCACGGGAATCCAGATGATCCCCGCGCAACCGATAGCGGAAGATCTCGCCAATGGCCGTCGAGAGCGGGCCGAGCTGCGGGACCACGCCCTGGGGCAGATCCGCGGTCAGCAGGCGTTCGAGCACCTGCTGACGAGCGAAGTAATCGGTGACCTTCTCGTCGAAGGTCAGCATGATGAAGGACAGACCGAACTGCGTGTGGGAAAACAGCCGCACCTGATGCGGTAATCCATTCAGCGCGACCTCCAGCGGAATGGTCACCTGCTTCTCCACCTCCTCCGGGGCGCGCCCCGGATAGAGCGCGATGACGTTGACCTGCGTATCGGAGACATCGGGGAAGGCCTCGATGGGCAGGGTCTTGAAGGCGACGATGCCTCCGGCGATGAACAGAATCGCCATCAACCCCATGAACAGAGGCTGGTGCAGCGCGAAGGAAACGAGGCGTTTGATCATGGGCGAAAGGGAGGCCGTCGGAACCGCTCAGAACCGCTCAGGCACCCTCGGAAACGAACAATTGCTCCAGCAGCATGCTGCCATCGCCGACGACCCGCTGGCCGGCCTTGAGTCCATCGGGGATGCGGATCTTCCCATCGTGTTCCGGGCCCGGCTTGATCTCGCGCCGGGTGAATTCGCCGACGGAGTCCTCGATGAACAGATAATGCTTTTCGCCCTTGAGGAAGACCGCCTTGGCCGGGACGTCAAAACCGATCTGGCTTTCGACCTGGAGTTCAATCGTCACAAACATTTCCGCCTTCAACAAACGTGCGGCGTTGTCGACCGTGCCGCGGATCTTCACGGTGCGGGTGACGGGGTCGAGGAAGTCGGAGAAGAACTCAATCCGTCCGTCAAACTCCCGCCCGGGATAACCGCGAGCCTGGATCTTGAAGGGCTGTCCGGGTTTCAGATTGCCCAGGTCGGCCTCATTGGCATCGATCTGAACCCACAAGCGCGCGGGATCCGTCACGACAAACAGTGGCGCCATCAACTGTGGCGCGCTTGCGAGCATCTGGTCGGGGCGGACCTCCTGGCCGGGATTCAAGTTCTTTTCCACGACGATCCCGCCGATGGGTGTCTTGAGAGGATAGAGTTGATCGACCGCGTTGGGATTGCCGCCGTAAAGCGTCATCCGGGCCTCGGCGCGCTGCTTCTCCGATTGTGCCCGCGAGAGATCCGCCTCCGCCGACTGGAGATCCTTCCGGGGTGCGGCGCCGTGTTCGAAAAGTTCACGGACCCGCGCCACCGTCCGTTCGGCCAGCGTCAAATCACTGACGCTCTTCCGCAGATCGGCCTGCGCCTGGCCGTAGTCCGGCGACGCAATGCGGGCCAGTTCCGCATCCGTTTCCAAGGTCTGTCCGGTCTCCACCAGGATTTTGGAAACTCGGCCCCCGAACGGAGAGAACACCCGGACGGTCACGTTGTCGTCCCACGTCAGCCGCCCGGTCAGTTGCAGCTTGGACGCCACGCACGGCTGGGCCGTCTCCACTTTGAGGGACGACAATTGCGGGCTGTCCGCCGGGATGAAGATCCTGGCGCCGTCGACCTTGACCTTCGAGGCCTCGGTCACGGGCTCGACCGCGGCGTGATGGCAGCCGGTGAACAGGGGGGCGGCAGACAGAAGCCAACCGACCAGGCTGAATGCCCTCCAGGGGGCGTGGCGTTCGCTGGGTACGGAGGTGCCTTGGGACGGTTTCATGGCGGGCGGAACTGCGGCGGTGGAGGCCGGACCTGCGGCGATGAATGGGAGCGATTTCATTTGGCGTTGGGCACGGGAGGTGCGGGAGTCGAAAGATTCAGGGCGGAACTGAGCGCCGCGGCCACGACCACCGCATCGGCGGCGGCCTGGGTGGCGGCGAGGCGCACGTCGTTGTCATTGCGTTCGGCCGACATGAGATCCAGCAGGGAGGCTCCGCCCTTTTCGTAGGCCAGGGCGATCGTCTTGCGGATCTCGTCCGATTTCGGCTGGAGCTGGGTGCGATAATCCTGCCAGCGGTGCACCGCGTTCAAATAGGTGACGCGGGCCACAGCGATTTCTGCGTGGATCTGGCCGCGGGTCTTTTCCCGTTGGGTGATGGCCTGTTCCCGGGCCGCGGTCGCCGCGGCGATGGCGCCCCGGTTGCGATTCCAAAGCGGCAGGGGGAAGGAAATGCCGAAGCCCACCGTGTTCGGCAGATCGGGCGGTTCGTGTTCATACATCATCATGAGCGTGGGATCGGGAATGCGCATCGCCTTCTGCAGTCGGAGATCCGATTCGGCTTTGCTCACGCCGGCTTCCGCCGCCAGCAGGTCCGGCCGCGTACCCATGGCTCCAGTGGAGGAAGCGTCCGCAATCGACGCCGATTGGATTGCTGCGTCGGCCAGCGCTTCCAGAGTCTCCGCCGCGGCAAAAGCGCCGTCGGGTTGCGGGACGCCAAGAAGCGTTTGCAAAGCGATCCGCGCACCTGCCGCCGCGGCATCCGCCGACTGCGAATCGAGTTGAAAGCGGGTGGACGCAATTTCGATCTGCTGTTTCTCCGTGCGGGCGATGTCACCGGCCTGCAACCGGGTGGCGGCAATCTCGGATTCGCGCCGCAGCGAATCGGCGGAGGCCCGCAATACCCGGGCACTGGCCTCGGCCTGAACGACCGCCACGTAGGCCCGGGTCACGGCGAGATCCAACACACGTCGGGCATCGGCGAACCGCGCCTGGGAGGCCTTGACTCCGGCGTCCGCACCGGCCTGACGCGCCCGTCGTTTGCCGCCGATTTCGAAAAGCTGATTGATGGCCGCGGTCGTGTCGTAGCTGCGCGACCAGAGTGCGTTGCCATAAGTCGTGCTGCTGGGGTGATCATCCACAGTGATCTTGGTGCTGGACAGCGACAGGGTCGGATTGGGCATCTCGTGAGACACCAAACGGGCCGCGGTGGACAGATCCACGTCGCTCTTGGCGGCGAGCAAATCCCAGTTGCGCTCAAAGGCCACCCGCCGGGCGTCCGCCAGCGTGACCGCCTGGGGTTCGCGGTTGGTGACCTCAGCGGTCGCCAGAAACGCCGGAAACCAGCCCAGTAATAGTAGCAACAGCAACCCGGTGGCGGACGGGTGGGTCTTCAATTCAAGGGTCAAGGTGTGGCGCCGCACTTGTCCCTGGTCGTCGCAGCCCCATGTCCCTTTGCCTGGAGGAGTCCAATTCATGTCTTTCAAAGGTACGCAATGTCTGTCACGGGTTGGTGCTACGCCACCACGCTTGCGCCGATAGCGGACAGCGTGCCAACGTTCTTCGGGCGCAAAAACACCCCAATATTTCGGGAAAATGACGATGCCGCGACTCCAGTGGACGGCGGGACAGGTAAAGAACTTATCCACCCGGGTAACTGTCTGGCCACCGCCCGTTCTGCAGGCTTCATGATGACCACGCTTCGATTTCGGCTGACAGCTTTGGTGGTGGCCATTGCGGGCGTGGCGTTGCTACTGGGATTGGGCGCGCAGACCACCTGGCGGCAGGTGGAGCAATTGCGGGAGAAGCTTTCCATCGGCCCGATCGGCAGTTTTCAAGCCGCCGACGAATTCCGCGCCTCGCTGGTCGAACTTGATTTCGCCCTGCTGCGTTTCGAGATCCACCGGGACGCCGCCAATCGCGAGCAGTTCCTGACGGATTGGCGAAAGCTGAACCGCTGGATCGACGAGACCAAGCCCACGCTCACCTCGGAGAACGAGAAACTGGTCTTCAACCAGATCGACGCGGCGTATGATTTTTATCTGGCCGCGGCCACCAATCTGCTGGCGCAGGGACCGGCCACCAACGGGGCGGCGATCCTCGCGAACTTTGAAGCGATCGAGAGCAATTCGCAACGGCTCACCAAGCTGGTGTATCAACTGGATCGGGCGCATCAGCGTTCCCTCGATCACTTTGTTGCGGAATCCCACAACTCACTGGCGAACCTCCGGGCCCTGGTTTTTGGAGCCCTGGCGCTCCTCCTGCTCCTGGGGACGGGTCTGGCCATTTTCGTTTATCGCGACCTGATTGCGCCGCTGAAGATCAAACTGCTGGAGAGTCACGCGCTGCTGGAGCGGCACGAAAAGCTCGCCTCGCTGGGGATGCTGGCCGCGGGAGTGGCCCACGAAATCCACAACCCGCTCACCGCCATCAAGGCCCGACTCTTCACGCAGCGCAAACTCCTGGCTGAAGGGACACCGGCGCGCGAGGACGCCGAGGTGATCAGCGGTGAAATTTCCCGACTGGAGCGGATCGTGAAGGATTTCCTGCATTTTGCCCGGCCGAGTGAACCCGAGTTCGCGCCCGTCCAGGTGGATGAACTCTTGAACGGGATCCGCCAACTGCTTCAGCCCGCGTTGGACAAAGCCAGGGTCCAGATCGTCGTGGAGCCCTCCGCGGAACCGATCCAGATGGCCGCCGACGCCGCCCAGATCAAGCAGGTGCTCATCAACCTGGTGCGCAATGCGGCGGACGCCGTCGGCAGCCAGGGCACCGTCACGCTGCGCGCCCGCCTGGACACGAAGCGCCTCGGCGATCGGGCCACCGAGGTCGTCGTGATCGAAGTCCAGGACACCGGTCCCGGAATTTCGCCGGAGGTGGAGAAGCGTTTGTTCGATCCCTTTTTCACCACCAAGGAATCCGGCACCGGCTTGGGATTGCCGATCGCCGCCCGCATCGTGGAGAAGCACAACGGTGCCCTCCAATACCAGACCCGCGCCGGCGGCGGCACCACGTTTGGTCTGGTCGTTCCCCGGATGCCCCACACCTGATCATGTCCGCCAAAATCCTGCTCATCGAAGACGACGCCAGTCTCGCCACGGGACTCCAACGCATTCTCGTCGCCGAGGGATATGCCGTTACCGTCGAGTCGCGCGGCGATACCGGCCTGACCCAGGCCCGGCTCGCGTCCTTCGATGTCGTCCTCACCGACCTGCGGATGCCCGGGTTGAACGGGTTGGATCTCGTCCGCGAACTGCACATCGCGCGACCACGGCTGCCGATTCTCCTCATGACCGCCCACGGGACCACGGCGACAGCCATTGAAGCCACCAAGTTCGGCGCCTTTGATTATTTGCTGAAGCCGTTCGAGATGGAGGAATTGCTCGCGCTCGTCGCGAAGGCGGTGACGGCGGGACGGTTGATGACCGAGACCGTTGAACTCGGCGAGACCAAACCCGACCACGCGGCAATCGTCGGCAACAGCCGCGCCATGCAGTCCATCTACAAGGAGATTGGACGCGTCGCCGCCCAGCCCGTGCCGGTGCTCATCCGCGGCGAGACCGGCACGGGCAAGGAGCTGGTCGCGCGGGCCATCTACCAGCACAGCACGCGGGCCTCGGCGCCGTTTGTCACCATCAACTGCGCGGCCATTCCGGAAACTTTGCTGGAGAGCGAATTATTCGGCCACGAACGCGGCGCCTTCACCGGCGCCGAGACCCGTCGCATTGGACGCTTTGAACAGGCCGATGGGGGTACGATTTTTCTGGATGAAATCGGCGACATGTCGCCGGGCACCCAGGTGAAATTGCTGCGGGTGTTGCAGGAGAAAACCCTGCAGCGCCTGGGTGGTCGCGACACGGTCACGGTGGACGTGCGGGTCATTGCGGCGACCCATCGCGACCTGGAGGTGGCGATCCGGGAGAAGCAGTTTCGCGAAGACCTCTTTTATCGGCTCAACGTCATCGCCATTTCGCTGCCGACCCTGCGCGAGCGTCGGGAGGACATCCCGGAGCTGGTCAAATACTTCCTGGCCAAACACGGCGGCGAAATGGGTTTCCCAAAACCATCGATCCAGGTCGAGGCGATGAAATGCCTGCAGGACGAACACTGGCCGGGCAACGTGCGGGAACTCGAGAATCGCGTGCGCCAGCTGTTGCTGCTGGCCCGCGGTTTTGCGATCACCCGGGAACACGTCCGCGATGCCCTGACGCGGAGCACCCTGAGCCCGGAGGCGGAGGGGCAGTCGCTGCGGAGACTCGTCACCGACGCCCTGCTCGCAGCACAGCGTGGTGAACTGGTGGATGCCCGCGGCCATCTGCTGGATTTGGTGGACCGCGAGATCCTGGCCCAGGCCATTCAACTCGCGGCCGGCAATCAGGCCAAGGCGGCCCGCTGGCTCGGCATCTCACGTCTGACCTTGCGCGAAAAGCTCACCCAGCTCGGCCTGCATCCCCGCCAGTCCGGTGAAGAGGGTGAGGAGACGGGCAAGTAGGTGGGCGGCGCAATCCCGACAGATTTCGTGTCGCGGTCCACCGAAGCCGGCTATTCCCACGGGCGATGAGTCGGATGCAGGAACAACGGTACGAGCTGAAATACTGGCTCGACGGTGCCACCGCGCTGCGGGTGCGGGATCATGTCCAACAGCACTTGATGCTCGATCCCTTCAGCGTGGGCCGGCCCAATCTCAGTTATCCGGTTCACAGCCTGTACCTCGACGCCGAGGATCTCCCGCTGTTCCGCGGCACGGCGGAGGGTTGGAAAAACCGGTTCAAATTGCGTCTGCGCTACTACGACGACAAAATGAACACACCCTGCTTTTTTGAGATCAAGCGGCGGATGAAGGACATCATCCTGAAGGAGCGGGGCGGGGTGCGGAAGCAGTGGGTCCCACAACTTCTGGCCGGGCACCTCTGCGAGCGCCAGCATTTGCTGGAGACCACTTCCGATCCCGACTGGTTCGCGGTGCAGCGCTTTCAGGAGGTCATGCTGAAACTCAACACCCGTCCCATGCTCCACGTGGCCTACCTGCGGGAGGCCTACGAGAAGGAGGGTGACAATTCCGTGCGCGTCACCTTTGACCGGGCCGTGAAGACCGCCCCGAACCCCGGTGGTGATCTCCGGGTGCTGAGCGAGGACGTGTGCGACGTGTTCGGTGAAACGGTGATTCTCGAACTCAAGTTCACGGATCGGTACCCGAAATGGTTCAATGAACTCGTGCAGCGCTTCGATTGCCTGCTGACCGGCGCGGCGAAGTACGCCGGCGGCATCGAACTCCGCGGCACCGAGTGGGCGCGGCGATTGCCGATGCCCACCTGGCTGACGCCGCATCCGTGACGCGCCGGGGCCGCGGCCGCGGCCGTCTCCCGGGCGCTAAAGCTCCACCTGCATGCCCAGTTCGACGACCCGGTTGGCGGGCAGTCCGAAGTAGGCCGTGGCGCTGGTGGCATTGCGGCTCATCAGGGAGAACAACCGTTTCCGCCAGCCCATCATGCTGTCGCGGCGACGGCTGGCGATCACGGTCTCGCGGCTCAGGAAGAAGGTTGTTTCCAGCGGCTTGAATTCCAGATCGTACTCCGAACAACGCTCCAACAGCTTCGGGACATTGGGCTGTTCAAAAAAACCGTACCGGGCGCCCACCCGCCAAAAGCCCTCGTCCAGTTTCTCGACGTCCACCCGCTCGGCATCGGGCACCCGCGGCGATTCCTCGAACGTGATGGTCAGGATGACGATGCGCCGGTGCAGCACCTTGTTGTGTTTGAGATTGTGCAACAGGGCGAGCGGGGCGGATTCCGAATTGCCGGCCATATAGACGGCCGTTCCCGCCACCCGTACCGGATCGCGCCGGGCGATCTCGGCGATGAATTTTTCCAGCGGCATGGAGGTGGAACGGATTCTCTCCCAGACCACCTGGCGACCGCGCTTCCAGGTCGCCATCAACGTGAAGATGCCCCCGGCCACCACCAGCGGGAACCAGCCGCCCTGGGGAATCTTCAGCAGATTGGCAAACGCCAGCGGTACTTCGACGCACAGCGCGATCACGGTGAAAACCCCCGCCTGCACGACATTCCAACCAAACAGCCGGCGGGCCGCGAACCCGAAGAGAATCGTGGTGATGATCATCGTCAGCGTCACCGCCACGGCGTAGGCATTCGCCAGGGCGCTCGACGACCGGAATTGGAGCACCAAGCCGATGCAGGCCACCATCAACGCCACGTTGACCTGGGGCATGTAGACCTGGCCGCGTTCCCGTTCGGACGTGTGTTCGATCACCAACCTCGGCATGTAGCCCAGTTGGATCGCCTGCATCGTCAGGGAATAGGCGCCCGAGATCAGCGCCTGCGAGGCAATCACCGCCGCCATGGTGGCCAGAACCACCATCGGGTAGAGGGACCAACGCGGGCAGAGCATGAAGAACGGATTGAATTCCGGACTCTCCGGCAGGCTGGGATCGGCCAGCAACAGACCGCCCTGTCCCAGGTAATTCAGGACGAGTGCCGGAAACACCAGCGAGAACCACGCCAGCCGGATCGGCGGGGCACCGAAATGTCCAAGATCCGCGTACAGGGCCTCGGCCCCCGTGACCACCAGGACCACCGATCCCAGAACTATCAGTCCACTGTGCTGGTGCACCGCGAGGAACCGGAGTCCGTGCCACGGATTGATGGCGTCGAGGATGCCCGGCGCCATCAGAATCCCGCGGACCCCGAGCACGGCAATGGCGATGAACCAGACTAGGGTGATCGGTCCAAAGACCCGGCCGACGGCACCCGTGCCGGCTTGTTGGGCGGAGAATATCCCGACGAGAATGGCCACGGTAATCGGCACCACCCAGGCATCCAGCGAGGTCGTCGCGACCCGTAAACCCTCCACCGCACCCAGCACCGTCACGGCCGGGGTCAGGATGCCATCCCCGTAAAGCAGGCACGCTCCGGCAATGCCGATCGCCACCATCACCCGCGCCAGCCGGCTGACGTGACCCCGCTCCTTGCGCTCGGGAAAGGCCAGCGCCAGCAGGGCGAGAATGCCGCCTTCACCCTTGTTGTCGGCCCGCAGGACAAAGGTCAGGTACTTGATCGAAACCACCAGCGTCAGCGCCCAGAGGATCAGCGAGAGTACTCCGAGAATATTCGCGGAATTGATCGGCACCCCGTGGCGGGGGTCGAAACACTCCTTCACCGCGTACAAGGGGCTGGTGCCAATGTCGCCGTAGACGACACCCAGGGCGGACAGCGACAAGGCGGCCAGTCGGGCTTTGGGCAACCCAGGGGAGGCAGTTGACATAGGTTAGGCCGATTGGACCCGGGCGGCGACCGCCGTGATCAGTCCGGCCACATCGTCCGTGCCCAGGGCAAATTGTTGACCGTTCTGCATCTGGATGGCCACCGCCGTGAAGCCGGCGACATTGTACAGCCAACCAAACTTGGTGAGGTGGATCCCCCAGCCGTCCGCCATCGACGTGACCACCGGGCGGACTTTTTCGACCTGTGAAAGCGGAACGCGTTTGCGGATCAATCCCGGGCCGAACCGCCAGCGGAGTTCGCCCTCACTTATCTCAATCGTCATGGATGCAAAAAGCCAGGCCATCAATCCCAACACCGGAATGCCGGTCAGGATCGACCAGATTCCGGTCAAAACGGCGGCCAGTACCATGGCCAGGCTCGCCGCCAACGGGACAACCAACCAGCGCCCGGCGCGCTGCGTGTGCAGGTAGGTATTCATCTTTCCGTGGTCGTGGTGACGACCCTTTTCACAGGGCATCACCCGACCCGGCCCCGCGGGTGCGGAGCTGCGTCAGGACCGATGGCCCTTCCATTTGCCTGCGGAGTTAGCTGACGGGCTGGAGCTTGGAAGTGCCCCCGGACCGATCGATTACCCGATCCCGTACGCCCCTGCCAACAGCACCACACGGTACCCTTGGCGGATGGTTCCCCCGCGTCCGAGCCTTGGAAACGCCCGGACTTCGGCGAAGCCCCGGACGCTGGTTCAGGTTTGGCCCTACATCCAACCCGAACGAGTAGGGGCAACCCCTACGCTAGAGTTTCTTCTCCAACCAAGCCTTGAGTTCAATGATCTCCTCGGGCTTCAGGCGCCGGTTCGGTGGCATATAGCCGAAGTCCACCAGTACGCGGATTGCGTGCGATTGGAGCTGGTAGAGGGCATCGCGGTCGCCGTCCTCCGCGTGGCAGCGCGCACAGAATTTGAGTGTCAGCACCTGACCGGTGGGGGGCTTCGGCGAGTCTTTCGGGAAGACAAAGCGCGAACGGGGCTGCTCCGCGATATGCCGGCTCACCGCGGCCGCCAGCGGGGCATCGAGGACGAG
>JAYTHD010000387.1:0-5804 GCA_043732975.1 Verrucomicrobiota bacterium | reverse complement strand
TGGAACTATACTATCAAGCCAACAGGCAAGACGTGAGTTGCTACCTTTATTTATTACCAGAGCCCAGCACCTCCGACCGGTACGGCAGGGATGAACGCGTCGAACACCAACGGCAACCGCACGCCCAATATCGCTCCCCGTTGGGGCGCAACTCCCACGAAGAAAAACTATATGACCCGTCCCTATGTGTAATGCTTCCGTATGTGTAAATCACGCCGGACAAACCCCAATACAGCCGCGCCTTTCCTTCGCATTTTGCCTGCGGGTTTAAAATTTCCGGGCAATTCAGGCTTCCCGGAGGCGCTTTCCTCACCGGGCTTTGACAACCTCGGCGCCCAGCCCCAACGTCCGCGCGTGATCTCCTCAACGGCCGGCCATGATTCCGTCCACCAGCGTGGCACGGCCGCGGACCAACCTCTGGGCCGCTGACGTGACCTATCCCGATCCTATCGACGGGCCGCGGGCCTTGGAGCAAATCGTGTCGCGAGCCGAGGCCGCGGGCGTCAGCGATATTCATCTCCAAACCACCGGCGCGGGATTGGAAATCGCCTTCCGCCTTGATGGCGTCATGCAGCCCGCCGGATCGCTGCCCGGTGGCGTGGGCAGCCGGGTGTTGGGACGGGTCAAATACCTCGCCAAGCTCAAGACCTATCAAGACCAGTTCCCGCAGGATGGGCGGATCGAACGCCGGGATCTCGGTAGTGCCTCCGATGTCCGGGTCTCGACCTATCCGACGGTCACGGGCGAGAAAATCGTTCTCCGCCTGTTCCGGGAGGCGGAAACGCCCGATCTCGAAAACATGGGATTCGATGCGAGCTCGCTGTCCGCAATGTCTCGTTTTTTGGCCCAACCGACGGGGTTGATGCTCCTCACCGGTCCCGCGGGCAGCGGCAAGACGACCACGATTTATGCCTGCCTGAAACACCTTGGCCGGAAACCCGGACGCCATGTGATCACAGTCGAGGATCCGGTCGAGCAGGTGCTGCCGGGCGTGATGCAAACCGAAATCAACGAAGCCCGCGGACTCACCTTCGCCGAGGCCGTCCGGCATTTGCTGCGGCAGGATCCGCAGGTGCTGGCGATCGGCGAGATTCGCGACGACGCCACTGCGCAACTGGCGGTCCGCGCGGCGCTCACGGGGCACCTGGTGCTCTCGACGCTGCACGCCGGATCGTGCCGCGGGGTGTTGGAACGACTGCTGGCCATGAGTCCGGATGCGATGTCGATCGCGTCCGCACTGGGCCTGGTCGTCAATCAGCGTCTTTTGCGAAAGTCCTGCGGCACATGCGCCGGGGCGGGATGTCCAACCTGCCTCGGATCCGGATTTCGCGGACGGGCGCCGGTGGTGGAATTTCTGTCGATGAATGCGGAACAGCAGCGGAATTTGGGCGTGCGTCGTCTGGAGGGCATCGATCCCGTCCGTTTTCTGGCCGAGGCCGCGCGCGAACTTTGCGCGGCCGGGTTGACGACTTCCGCGGAATGCGAACGGGTCCTGGGAAAATGAATTACGACGAACTCAGTTGGTTCAATCAGCAACTCGCCGCGATGCTCCGCGAAGGATTGCCGTTGGAGGGGGCGCTGCGGCAATTGACCGAATCGCAGCAAAAGGGCGCGTTGCGGGAGGAATTCACCCAATTGGAATCCGCCCTCGCCAGCGGCCAGCGTCTCGATCAAGCCATCTTGGCCCGCCGCTTTCCGCCGCTCTATGTGCGCCTGGTGCAAGCCGGCGCCCGCAGCGGGGATCTGCCCGGCGCCTTGACCATGGCGGCGGACTATTATTCCGAACTCAACAGCGTCTGGCGCCGGGCCAAGGCCGTCTTGTTTTATCCCGCGATCGTCCTGCTGGGCGCCGTGGGACTGACCCTGCTGCTGTGGCGGTTTTACGGGATCGTGGACGCTTCCTTTCACGAGCTGTCTTCGGACATCCGGCCCGGCGGTTTGGGCCAGGGCGTTCTACTGGTAACCCCGCTGTTTCTGGCCTTGGTGGCGCTGGGTTTTGCCTTCGTTCTGGCGGTGCCCGGATTCCGACGATGGCTGGTTTGGCGTTTGCCGGGATTCCGCGAGGCGCGGACCGCCAGTTTTGCCGGCGGAATGGCGTTGATGCTGCGGCAAGGCTGTCCGCTGCCGGAAGCCCTGGCCCTGATGGCGGAACTGGAAAAGGGATCGCCCGCGGGCTTCGACCTCCGCTCGTGGCAGGAAGGCTTGCAGCGCGGCGAAACTGACATGGCGAAGAATGCCAACCAGTGGCGGGCGATGCCGCCGATGCTGGGCTGGTTCCTCCGCATGGCGGGCGCGGACTTGGGGGAGGGATTTCGGCGGGCGGCCGTATTCTACCGGGAACGCGCCATTTTTCGCCTGGATCTGATCTTGCACGGCGCACTGCCGGCGCTGTTGCTTTTTATCGGTTGGCTGGTCGCCGGGCAGGTCTTGCTGCTTTTGAGGCCGTTGATCGGATTAATCGACAGCCTCGGTTCCGATGGCACAGGCGGATGACACCATGAGTCTCTTTTTCGAGCCCGAACGCCTGTTCAACCTGGCCTTGGCGCTGCTTTTTGTGGCCGCAAAGTTCACCCTCGTCGGGATTGTGGTGTATGCGGTCTATTTCCTGACGACGCTGCCCTGGCGGCGGCGCGAACGGGCGGCGATCCTGCTCGATCTGCTGGAACTCGGCCAACGGGACGGACGCTCAGCCGCGGCGGTTCTTGCCGAATTGGGAACCATCCAAGATCGGCGACTGCCGGTGCGACTGCATCTCCTGTCGGCGCGACTGGCGAGCGGTCTCCCACTGGAGGAATCGTTGGCGCAATCCCCCTATTTGCTGCCGCCGGAAGTCGCCGGCACGCTCCAAGTTGGACTGCGCCACGGCGATGCCACCCGGACCTTGGAAGTGTGCCGCGACCTGCTGCGGCGACCGCTGGGTCGGAACGAATCCGTCCTGATTTACCTGCTGATCCTGTGCTCGCTGTTCAGCATTCTCGGCTTCGGCATGATTGGATTATGCCGCGTGGTTGTGCTGCCGAAATTTCAGCAGGTGATGGCCGATATGACCGGCCATCCCATCGACGAATCCTGGCAAACGATGACGATCCACGCATCGGGTTGGGCGTTCGGGCTGGGCTTGGTCCTGGTGGTTCTGGTATTTTTGGGGATTTTCAGCCATTTGGGCGGCCCACGAATTTGGAGCCCACTCGACCGGTTAGCGCTCCGGATCCCGTGGCGGCGGGATCGCATTCACCGCAATTTCGCCGCTGTGCTGGGATTGCTGCTGGACAGCGGGGTCCCGGAAACCACGGCGATCGCGGAGGCGGCGCGCGCCACCGGCCATCGCTCGATGGTACGTCGGGCGGATCGGGCGTGCGCGAGCTTGCGCGCGGGACTCACTTTGCCCGAGGCGGTTCAATCACTCGATTCGTCCGGTGAATTCCGCTGGCGCCTCGCGAACGCCTGTCACGGATCCACAGGTGGCGCCGCGCCCAGGTTTTCCGAAACGCTGCGGCGATGGACCGATGCCCTGGAGGCCCGCGCCAACCAGCGGGAATCGAACGTGGCGCAGGCCAGCGCCTGCCTTTTGATCGGTATCTTTGGCACGGCGGTGGCGCTGCAATGCATTGGGATCTTTGGCTTCCTGATCGAGATCGCCGAGGGAATTGCATGAGACCGGCCACTTCGAAATCCAACCGCCGCCGGAGCGCCGGGAGCCTGTCCTTGGATCTGGGAGTCGCGCTCGGGTTGCTGACGCTGGTGGTCGTCCCCTTCGCGTATTCGTATCTGCAACAGCAAAACCAACTCCGTCAGGCGCACCACCGGGCAGTGGCCATGGAACTCGTGGATGGCGAAGCCGAGGTGCTGGCCGCCGGAGCGTTGAGCAATTTTCCGGACGGAGAAGCCGAATATCCCGTCGCCGGCACGGCCGCGAGCCGCCTGCCCCGCGGGAAATTCATCCTCTTGAAAAACGGTTCGCACGGAACTCTGGTGTGGCGCCCGGAGCCAGCCAGCCTCGCGGGTCCTGTTCGCCGCGAATTTCAACTGGTTACGTCGGAAGGAAAAAAATGACACCCAGCCGACGGCCAGGAATCCGGGGCGTCACCATCCTCGAAATGATGGTCTCCATCGCCGTTTTAACGATCGTCATGGCGGTCGGCGGCGTGGCCATGGCGCGATTGTGGACGGTCACCGGGCAGATGCGTCGCGAGGCCGATGAACTGCAGTCCGTCCTCGCCGCCGGGGAACGTTGGCGGGAAGACATCCGCTCGGCGACCGGCGCGATCCTGACCGAAGCCGAAGACGGCATCGCTGTGATACGAATTCCCGCGAAGGATCGTCGCGAAGTCCAGTGGGCCTCGCTGCCCGGTGCCGTGGTTCGTCGCGATCATCCCGACGCGCCGTGGACGACCGTGTGCCGGCGGATTCGCGGATCGACGATCCAGTTGGAACGGCGCGGCGCGGTCGCGGCCTGGCGCTGGGATTTGGAACTGGAGCCGATGACCAAGCGCTCGCGTTTCGTCCGGGCCTTTACCTTCCTCGCCGTTCCCAGCCACGACCGCTTGTGAAACCACTCATCCACCCATCGCGCCGCCAAGGCGCCTTCGCGACGATCGGGGTCCTGGCCCTCCTCGCGATCATGGCAGCGTTGTTGGCAGTGAACCTGTCGACGATCCGGCGGGCGTTTCAGGAGGTCCGCCTGGTGGAACAGCGGCAGCAACGGCAACATCCCTGGCTGGCTGCCCACGCCACGAACACGGCGCCGCGAAGGGTATCCCCCGCCCCATGACGCCCGAGCCGCCTCCACCCTCGTCGAGCGACCCGGCCGAACGGATCCGGATGATCGAGCAATCCCTGTCGGCGTACATCCACGGCTGGTTCGGATTGCTGCCGGTTATTGGAATTCCGTCCTGCATCTATTCCGCAATCATGGTCATGCGCGTGCGGCGGCTGGAACGCCGGCACTGGAACCCCGCCGCCGGCTATCGCATCACGGCGATCTGGCTGGACGTGATCGGGGGGGCGATCGGCGGTGGGATAATCTTCATGGTGCTCCTCCGTATCGTTTTGGACTGAGAGCAAACTGGCTCGGGCAAGAGTGAGCGAGCCAGAGCGACGGTTGAGGGAGCGATCGCGCCTCCACAATGCGCACTCCGCGATGTTCCGCAGATGCACGCGCAAATGGAGGCCTTCGTTCCCATTGCCTGGAATGCACTCGGCGACCCAAACATTGGCTATTCGGTTCCTCGTCCACTGCCGCGGTAGATCGCCGTGGACATTCGCAATCTTGCCCTTGAGAATTGCCCATGCGGACGACGTGTTTTGAAAGTGGATTCTGAAATGCAGAAGCGAACTTTAATCGCACTGCTCACGATGTTGTTCGGTTTCGGGGAACTCCGTTCTGAAACGAGCACGCCGGGCGCCGAGTTTTTCGAGCGTAAGATTCGTCCGCTGTTCGCCGAATATTGCGTTTCCTGTCACGGGCCGGAGAAACAGAAGGGAAAACTCCGACTCGACTCGATCACCGGCATCCGCAGTGGTGGCGAAAACGGACCGCTATTCGTCGCCGGCGATCCCGCTCAAAGCCGGATCATCGTGGCCGTCGGGCATCAGAACGAGGATCTGAAGATGCCGCCGAAGAAGCCGTTGGCGGCCCATCAGGTGGCGGATCTGACGGAGTGGGTGCGGTTGGGTGCCGCGCTGCCAGCAACGGAAGCAGCCGCTCCACCAGTCCTCCCCGGACCCGGACTTCCCTCCAAGAATCGCCCTCACTGGGCCTTTCAACCGCGGGTGCGACCGGTCGTCCCCACCCTCACGTCACC